>NZ_JAAHHE010000091.1:0-23794 GCF_010692525.1 Moorena sp. SIO3B2 | reverse complement strand
CTATTACCTATTACCTATTACCTATTACCTATTACCTATTACCTATTACCTATTACCTATTACCTATTACCTATTACCTATTACCTATTACCTATTACCTATTACCTATTACCTATTACCTATTACCTAAAATCCCGAAATTGTGTACCTCATAGCTATGAGAATTGCTATAGCTGTTCAGTAAGTGTCTCTAACTGGACATCTCAACAACTCATAACCAACTTATATACTACTACCATCACTCAAGCCGAAATTATGTATGGTATTGCTATTTTACCCAGGGTAAGCGCAAGAATCAATAAGCTGTAGCTTATTGAGAAAAAAAGGGCATCATTCTCAACTATTAAACTCTATTGAGAATCAAGTTCTACGAGATTATAGGGGTTTCGAGCCACGATCAACCGATATCCAGCCAATGCACATTATGGGCAATTTTTTCTTGCGCTTACCCTGGCTATTTTACCCCAAGGTAAAAGACAAGATGAACTGCAAAAAGCGGCTAACTTAATGTTTACAGAAGACTTCTCAGGCCGTATTCTTTACTTTGACCAAAAAGCGGCTGTAAGTTTTGCATCAATTGCATGCGAAAGAAAAAAAATAGGACAACCAATTTCTCAAGCCGATGCTCAAATTGCAGCTATTTGTTATAGCCATCATGCTACCCTTGCTACTCGGAATGTTGATGATTTTAAAAACTGTAATATTGCCATTATCAATCCCTGGGACTATAGAGTAACATAACTAAAGTTTTGTAACGTAGGAAACAGGGAATCGGAAATCGGTAATTGGGGGAAAATTATGTGTAATTTATAGTTATTAAAAACGCTTTAGTAGTGCGCAAAAACCATAAATTATGCTTATTAATTTCCCAGAAACAAAAATATTTTAGAGGCCAATTGCTCTATTTACTGTTCCCTGTTCCCTGTTCCCTGTTCCCTAAACAACCATAACTATGTACTTAAACAACTCGCAAAGCGTTATGGAAACCAATCCTCATCCAAAGCTTGTGTGAAATCAATTTCCGCTTCTGGAGGAAGTGTAAACAGTTTAGAAACGGATTTTACCGCACTAGGATGGGCTTTGTTGTAGAAAATTTCCAGTTGAGTACGAAGGCTAGGGCTATCCTCAATAATAGTTTTAATTTGGGCGCGAAAGTTAACCACTTCAGCCGCCCAATGATTCCTGTTTTGTTCTTGTTCAGACTTCCAATAAGCCAGTTTCAGCAAGTGTTCTAAAAGACGGGTTAAAAGACTCAATAATGCTCGTTTTTCACTTTTACCCATGCTTTCAATTTCTTCAATTAAATTATCCCAGTCCACTTCACTAAAATTACGGTTTCGGAGATTTTCTACCGTTTCGTTTATCCATTGATAGTAGTCAGTGTCATAAGAGGTGTAGGTTTTCATGATTTTAGATACTAATGTTATTTCAGATTTTGACGTTGCGTCAGTCTTAGAATGAATAGGAGTAGAGTGGGCATCCTGCCCGCACGAAAATAGTAGAGTGGGCATCCTGCCCGCACGAAAATATATTGAAACTGGCAAGATGCCAGTTCCACGCAAGATGCCCATTCCACAGAGAATCGCCAGCAGCCGTGAATCTATATCATCAGCCACTGCCCACCCTACTGCTGTCATGGATTGGCAGATGCGATCGCGCTTCTAGGCTAACTGTAGTATTTGTGGAGTTGGTAACTCTTTATTAACTTGGCTATAGGCTTACAAATATAAGCGATGGCGGCGTAAAAAAGGAGTATTCCTCTATGGTAACTCTTTCCCCGACTCCCGACTCCCTGTTCCCTTTTTCCATCAATTCTGTATACTTTAGTAGCAAACAAATTTTCTAATTGTTTAATGAACATAGGGATTTTATACACAGGGGGCACGATTGGTTCTGTGCAGGGACCTGATGGGCTGTATCCACTAGATACTGTTGGTTTCCAAAAGGCGTTTGATGAGAATATTTTGCCGATTATTCAAAGTCAATATCCCGATTGTACCATTGGTTATATTGATATCGGGTTTGGTCCGAATAACAGCACTCTCGACAGTACCAACTTGCAGCCGAAAGACTGGTGTACAATTGCGATGGCAATCCTAGAAGCCTACGGCAGCTATCAGGCTTTTATTGTGCTCCATGGCACGGACACCATGGCTTGGACGGCTTCGATACTGTCGTTTTTGATGACGGGGCTGGATAGCGATGGCAACTATAACGCTTTGTTGAGCAAGCCGGTGGTTGTGACTGGGTCCCAACTGCCACTATTTGTAGAGAAAGCGGACTCTTCCTATACTGTACGTTTCAACACCGATGCACTCCAAAACGTCTGTGGTGCCGTAACCTCCTGTTGTGAAGGTGTACCTGAAGTTTGTCTGTACTTTGATTCCACCTTAATGAGGGGCAATCGCACGGTCAAGACCAACGCCAGTGAGTTCAAAGCCTTCTCCACTCCCAACTATCCCAATATTGGGGAATATGGGTTAGAGTTTGACGTGAACAACAAACTCGTGCGCCCCTTGCCCACAGACCCCTCCCTGGCACTCTCTGTCCAGGGCGAGCCTGCTTATGACGCTTTATTGGCTCAACTAACCTACATTAACGATAATATTAACGACACTACCGTTCTTCCCTTTTCCGCTTTCCCCGCCTATTATGATGTCTCTACTGACCCCAATACCAGCGTACTTGGGGATATGCTGGCGGCCTGTATTAATCAGGGAGTAGATGGTTTAATTCTGGAGTCTTATGGGGCAGGGAATTTCCCTTCTGGCAATCCAGACACTCCTGAGAATGGGGCGATTTATAAAACTCTCCAAGAAGCTAATAACAACGGTACGGTGATCGTTGACTGTACACAGGTTCTCAGCGGGATTGTCAATTCCCAGACTTATGCAGCAGGTTCCTGGCTGAGTCAGGTAGGAGCAGTTGGTGCTTATGATATGACCCCAATTGCGGCTGCCAGCAAGCTGACTTACTTAAAGCTCTTAGCTAAATACTATAACTGGGATCAATACAAGATTAAAGAACTGATGATGACCAATCTCGTCGGCGAGATTATGGATGTCAACGTTCTCGATGCCAGAGGAGAAGGCTTCTTAGCGCCGGGAGAGACGATTATGGCTCTTGATGGCACTGCCATTTTGACCAACGAGCCCGGACAGGGTCCAGTCTTAAGTGGCACTAGCTTAGAACAGCCTTTCGTTTTGCTTGAGGATCCCAGCTCTGCCAAGTTGCCCGGTCAATTGCATATGCAAGAAGACGGTCAATTAATCTTCTATGACCGGGACAACCAAGCTGTTTATCAGGCACCGGCGCAACCAGATCCTGACACCCGCTCATCCAAGCTGATCCTAGAAGGTGAAACTACTGATGGTGGCACCAAACTTTATATCCAGAATTACGGCAAAGAGCCTGTCTATATTTATCCCGAACCGATTTCCCCCGAACAGTCCCAGGGTAAGGGCAAACATAAATCCCAGGGTAAGGGCAAGAAGAAATAATATCAAGTCCGCTTGAATATCCATAATTAACGGTAGGGTGGGGAGATGGGGAGATGGGGAGATGGGGGAGATTTTGATTAAGGGGAATTATCCGGATATGATAATTAGAATCGTAGGGTAGGCAGTGGCTAAGGGGATTAGCAAGCTTGGTAAATCTATCTGATCCACTGCCCACCAGGTAATTATCCGGACATGATAATTAGAATCGTAGGGTGGGCAGTGGCTAAGGGGATTGGCAAGCTTGGTAAATCTATCTGATCCACTGCCCACCAGACAGGAACTACGGGATACTCCATCAGGAGACCCTACGGGATTGACTGATCAGGGAACAGATAAAAAATATTGTCTACCTCATTAGGCTAGAAACTGTTTTAGTTGAATTCAAGAGTACAAAATTTATAATCCTAGGGTGGGCAGTGCCTATTAATGGGGACCCTAGCTATTATTATCAGTTTCAAGCACTGCCCACCCTACCTAACTTTTTCGATTGTGATTAATCCTGAGGTGGGCTCAAAACCTTACTTAGTAAGGGCTATGGCGATTATTTTATACTAATTTATCATAGCCACCCTAGGAGAGCCAAAATTTATAATCCTAGGGTGGGCAGTGCTATTAATGCGATCGCTATCTGTTTTTATTGGTTTCAAGCACTGCCCACCCTCCCTAACTTTTTCGATTGTGATTAATCCTGAGGTGGGCAGTGCTATTAATGCGATCGCTATCTGTTTTTATTGGTTTCAAGCACTGCCCACCCTCCCTAACTATATCAGGTAATAGCTAACGGCTAAACTAAGGAAAAACCTAACCATAAATTACACATAATTTATTTAAAAAAATGGGATACACAATAATTGTAAATAAATGTAATAATAATTAATTATCCCTTGCATTTTTTCAAGTAGTTATGTATAGTATAGAAAGTAGACGCTGAAACTAATAACCGCGCTGGATATGCCCGTTAACCATCCCCAGCGCGGCTTTCCTCCCAACGAAGTAGGAGCTACTTCCATGATGGCATCAAAAAATCACGATTATCTATCCTGCCGTGGAATGGGCATCTTGCCCGTTCTTTCGACTTTTGGTAGCGGACCCGGTAAGTACCATGGGCATGTTGTTGTGGCACGGGCATGTTGTTGTGGCACGGGCATGTTGTTGTGGCACGGGCATGTTGTTGTGGCACGGGCATCTTGCCCGTGACAATTATTTTCGGGCGGGCTGTGCCAAGCAGGCGCAAAGAGGCGGAAAATCAGGGCAAGCCTTGTGGTGGTGCGTTACGGGGCTACTGGCTACGAAGTTGAATATGATGGCAAGGCGCGCCCCTAACACACCCTACTTTTTGACCTTGCGGTATCTAATCCTTAATGGGATGGCCTTTCGGCCACGCTACGCGAACGCAAACTGCTGAAACCTAACCAGATTTGATGTATTATTTCCCCTATTACAAATTGAAGTACCTGTGGGTGGACTAACATAAAACTCACCTTAAACCCACCAGACTCAAACCCCCAGGGTCAACAACCTTCAACCTGTAACCTTCAACCTTCAACCTTCAACCTGTAACCTTCAACCTGTAACCTTGGCCAAAGGCCACGCTACGCGAACAACCCACCTGACAAGGAACCCCAAGAGGGAACAACCTTAAAAAAAAAATGGATAAATTCATCTAAGATTCATAGAAATATAATCTGTTTTTGAATAAAATTCAGGAATATTGAAAGAATAGTCATAGTCTAGATCGGGACTATTATAATGTCTTGATTTTTGGGATGCTTATTTTTAATTAAGCAACGAAAAATTATTCAGTTTTGTCAAAGGTATTGTAGGATGTAGTTTGGGATAAAACCCTAAACTACCAATGCTTTTTTTGATCTGTTAGTGCTTGTTGAATTGTAGCAACACGACTACCTCACTATGACCCAATTGAATTATTGGTTGAAATCCTTAGGAATGCTAACTGTAGCTGTGCTCACTACGGTAACTCCTATTACGTCTAAAAAAGCTAGCGCTAGAACAGTTGCGGACTTAAGGCAACAGGAAAAATCTCTGGAAATTTCTGTCCTTCCTCCAGACACAGATCCAGATTCCATTAAAATCCCTGTTCCCCCTCCCGAAAGCAACAAGAATGGCATTTGTCCGGAGTTTCTGCCACCAGTGATTGACTCGATTATCGATCATCCTTCTTTTGCCAGAGGTAAATGGGGGATTTTGGTTGAATCGTTATCGGAAGAGAAGATTTTTTACAGCCACAATGCTAATCAATACTTTATCCCTGCTTCTAACATCAAACTATTAACTACAGCGGCAGCATTAAACAAGCTTCATCCCAATACTCCGATTCGCTCTAAGTCAATGGAAGAATGGGTAAAGATAACGAATCTAAAAAGCCACAATAGCTATGCTGATACCTTATTGCGCTATATTGGCGGGTCGGAAGTAGTGCAGGATGCTTTGGCGGAATTGGGAGTTGACCCTAATAGTTATCGACTGGTAGATGGGTCTGGCTTATCCCGGAAAAATTTAGCGACTCCAGAGGTATTTGTAACCACTCTCAAAGGGATGAGTGATGCCAATAATAACGAAGTTTTCCTAGCCTCTTTACCGGTTGCAGGAGTGAGCGGTACCCTCAAAAATCGGTTGCGTCATCCCTCTACACAAACCAAAGTTCAGGCCAAAACCGGCACCCTCAGAGGAGTGAAAGCTCTGTCTGGATATCTAGAACATCCCGATTACGGAACTATTGTGTTTAGCATCATGGTTAATCAACCATCCCAGTCAGGCAAAGTCTTAGAAAAAGGAATTGATCAGATTGTTCTGCGATTGACTCAGCTGATGCCTTGTAGTTGATAGAGAGTGTGGGGCGGGGGCGCGGGGAGATGGGGAGATGGGGAGATGGGGAGATGGGGAGATGGGGAGATTTTTATTAAGGGTAATTATCCGACTCCTGAGTGTCTAATCCTTCAAACTAGTCTTCCCCCGATTCCCGATTACCGATTCCCGATTCCCGATTCCCTGCAACAATCCGATCAAAATACCAATTCAATACCGGAGCGAGCAAACTATGAAACCGGCCTAGTAATCTCATCTCGAATCCTGGCATGATCCCAAACTGCTTTTTCTCAATACCTCGTACAATCTGATTCGCTACAGCAGTTGCACTCCACATCTGGGCACTGCCAGTAATCATCTTAGTTTCCAGGGGCTTAGTTTTATTTTCTGCTTCCAGTTGTGGGGTATCGGTATCGGGAGGATAGACAATAGAAACATGAATGCCTTGGGGCTTTAACTCACCCCGTAAGGATTCCGTTAAACCCCGCAGGGCAAATTTACTGGGACTGTAAGGGGTATAGCCATAAATACCAATCAGTCCAGCACCGGAAGATAGCAGTACAATATGACCCTTGTGTTGCTTTACCATGCTGGGTAGTACTGCTTTAATTGCATAGAGGGAACCAAAATAGTTAACTGCCATGGTTTGTTCAAATACCTCTATGGGCAGCTCTTGGAAGTAACCGGGATGAGCAATACCAGCGCTAGTGATTAATAGGTCAGCCGGACCGATTTGGTCGATTGCTTGCTCAATGGCTGTTTCTACCTGTATCTGCTGGGAAACATCAGCAGAAATAGTTATAATTTTTGCTTGCGGATCTGTTCCCATCCCTTCAATCTCGACTTTAGCCTGCTCTAGCTTAGCTGTATCCCTAGCAATCAAGGTCAGATTAGCTCCCTTCTGGGCTAATAATTTGGCAGTGGCTTTGCCAATCCCACTGGAACCCCCTGTGATAATAGCGTGCTGTTGATTGAAGGTCATGGTTGAGTCTATTCCGAAGGAGCCTTAATTTTTAAGGGAACAGGGAATAGGGAACAGGGAATAGGGAACAGGGAGTCGGGAATCGGGAGTCGGGTCGCACCTGTAGAATGGGCATCAGGCGTGGAACTGGCATCTTGTGTAGAACTGGCATCTTGCCAGTTTCCTCCTTATTTTGGGGCGGGCAGGATGCCCACTCTACTCCTATTCATTCCAAGACTGACGCAACGTTTTGCGATCGCACTCTTATCTAGCAGTTGTGATCGTCATCAGGTACACCAATTTTTGCCCTGTTCCCAGATCCGCTGTTCCCTAAAGAATGAATTATGCGATCGCGGATTCGCTTACCGCCACTTCCTCATTCTTAGCCGGTAAAGGTGCTGGTTTATTAGTCATAAATTCAGCCAGCTGAGCCTCAATTTGGTCACGGACAATTTGGCGATATTCCAGGAAGTGTTCTGCGTAGGCACAAAGTACAAAGAAAGAGCCGACCACTTTCGGTTTCTGCTGAATCAGCTTAAACAGACTCTTCCAGAACGTCCAGCGGGTCTTACGGACAACCCCTTGTCGCCAGCATATGGTTAGTAGCGCCCGGATAGTTATCCAATCGATCGGACGAGATACACCATGCCTTGGTAGACCCAGCTTCATCAAGTAGTTGTAGATGCGGTTTAAAAATCGCTCTGGGTCATACAGTCTCCAAAACGCCTCCACATATTCACGAGCAATTTCTTCCACAGGCCGAGTTGGCACAAAATTGAGCAAAGTCGTTTGGTTAATATTAGCCCCACCATCGATAAGTCGTCCTTCTTTCTCAAGGCGATGCCACAGAGCAGTATTAGGCAATGCCTGCAACATACTAAAAAAAGCAATAGGAATCGACGTTTTCTCAATAAACTGGACAATGCGATCGCCTGCGCCAGGTTTTTCCCCATCAAAGCCCATGATAAACCCAGCCATCACCCTGATACCTGCCTGGGTAATTGCATCCACCGATTCACTCAGAGAATCCCGAGTATTTTGCAACTTTTTAGTCAGGGTAAGGCTGTCTTCATCAGGAGTTTCAATGCCCAAAAAGACCGCTTTAAAATTACAATCGACCATCAGGTCGATCAGTTCTTGGTCTTGAGCCAAATCCACGGAAGCTTCTGTGATGAAGTTAAAAGGATACTCGTGTTCAGCCATCCAGACTTTCATGGCTTTCAGCAGAATCTTGACATTGCGCTTATTGCCAATAAAGTTGTCATCGACTAGAAAAATCCCCCCTTGGAAATTCAGTTCTAAGAGGCGTTCTAGTTCAGCTAACAACTGCTCGGGAGTTTTGGTGCGGGGTTTGCGACCGTAGAGGACAATAATATCGCAGAATTCGCACTGAAATGGACAGCCCCGAGAGAACTGGATTGCCATAGTGTCATAGGCTTCGAGGTCGAGAAGATCAAAACGGGGGATTGGGCTCTCCGTCACATCCGGCTTCTCACCATTGGCACGAAACACCCCTTGACTCTCGCCCCGTTCAATCGCTGAGACAAACATCGGTAGGGTAATTTCCCCTTCATCCAAAATCAAGTAATCTGCCCCAGCCCCTTCAGGTTCGTGGGGTGAGGTGGTCGGGTAAGGACCACCAACGGCTACCTTTTTCCCACGGCGCTTAGCTTCCTGAATTTGCTCAAGAAAATCCTTTTTCTGGACGATCATACCTGAGATAATCACTATCTCAGCCCAATCCCATTCTGCCTCCGTTACCTCACATACATTGCGGTCAACCAGTTTAAAGGACCATGTCTGAGGTAATATCGCCGCTACTGTCACCAAACCTAGGGGTGGCACCAGTGCCTTGCGATTCACCAACTCAATGGTTTTCTCCATTGACCAGAAACTTTTCGGAAACAGAGGATATAGCAGTAAAACTCGCATAAGTGGCACCTGAAACGATAGTTAGGTTTTCCGGAATTGATTTATCAGAATGTATCAATTGATCACAGCTGGCTTAACTTAACCAGAGTTGGAAAGATGTCGTTGGCGGATTGCCTGTCAGCCACTAACTATTAGGTTAGGTAAATATTAGGTAGGTAACGGGGTGGGAGACTTTTCCCGAGTTAGTTAGTTGCTAAGGCTTGCTAATATATATAGTCTGATCCCCCAGTTAATTCCCACTCAATTCGCCAACGGGATTTTTAATCTGTAAGTTGCCAGTTTTCCCTTAGATTTACCTGTCAGTAGTTATACTTAGCAGCGGCCTAAACTGAGCTTTCGGCCTCTTCTCCCCCCGGTGTTTTGGGGAAGCTCTTCCCCCCCTTGTTAAGGCTCTTCCCCCCCCTTGTTAAGGGGGGATGGGGGGGATCATCAATTAGCTCAAGTTATGACCGTATCCAGTATTGCTACTATTTGATAGTTAATCTAAGGGTGATTTCTGGGTACTATCGTCCTGCTGAAGCTTTGCTACTTCTTGAGCCAGGGTGTTCACCGTAAAGCGAATTTGCTCCTCCGTATGGTTACAGGTGATAAAGAAGCGCAGGCGGGCAGCATTTTGTGGCACCGACGGGTAGAACATAAACGGGACATTGATACCACGTTTAAACAGATTCTGAGAGAGTTGCACCGACTTCAACGCATCCCCCACAATAATTGGAATCACCGGAGAATCTTTACTCGTCCCTGTGTTGAGTCCCTGTTTCTGGGCTAATTCCAGGAAAAGTTTAGCTCGCTGGTGCAACAGCGCAACTCGCTCTGGTTCTTCTTTCAGTAGCCTTATGGAAGCCAGCACCGAGGCGGCATTAGGAGGAGCTATGCCAACACTATAGACAAACCCCGGGGAGGTATACTTGAGGTATTCTACCACAGCAGCGCAACCAGCAATATAGCCACCGCAGCTAGCGAAGGACTTGCTGAGGGTACCCATCCACAAATCTACATCAGCGGGATCAACCCCACAGAACTCACCAACCCCTCGACCGTGTTTGCCCAGTACCCCGATGGAGTGAGCTTCATCTACCATCAGGAAAGCTTTGTGGCGTTTCTTGACTGCAATGAACTGGGGCAAGTCGGGAATGTCGCCATCAGTACTGTAAACCCCTTCGATCACAATCAGTACCCGTTGATAGTGGTGACGACGCTCCTGGAGTATTTTATCCAATGCCTGACAGTCATTATGAGGAAATGCAATAATGCTCGCTCCCGACAGGATGCATCCCTGTAGAATACTGTTATGGCTCAGAGAATCATGTAATATTAGGTCGTTTTTGCCAAATAGGTGACTAATAGTCGTTACGTTAGTAGCATGCCCGCCCACATAGACGATACTATCCTCAGTACCAATAAAGTCAGCAATTTCTTTTTCGAGCTCTCGATGTAAGGGTTTTTCCCCTGACAACAGACGGCTAGCACAGGCGGAGGTACCATAATGATCAATGGCTTCCTTTGCTGCTTGAGAAACAACTGGGTCACCGCACATCCCCAGATAATTATAGGTGGCATAATTAATCAATTCCCGGCCACCAATCTCTGTGGTGTTGTTGACTACCCGTTCTTGGGGGGTAAAGAAAGGGTTGTTGACCCCCAGCGCTTTGATTTCCTCCTGTTGCAATTGCAGTTTGCGGTATTCTGGGTATAGGTGGAAATGGTGGTATTCCGGTGGGATATCTTGATTGTCTAGCTTTTCTACATCTTGATTTGGAATTAGACCGTTTTTGGCCGATATATGACCATTCGTTTCCCGTATTGACCTCCCTGACGAGGTTTCTAGGTGAGCTTGTGAGTTTCCTGTTGGTTGTTTAGCAACGTATTCGGCCAAATACTCAGCCAATGCCTCAATATTGTTGTGATCCCATAAAAGCGTTGGGGAAAGCCGATGTCCGAGGAAATTCTCCAGCTCTCCGGATAAGTTAACAGCTTCAATAGAATTCAAACCATAATCGGTAAAATCCCGATGAATATCGATTTCTTGGGCATCCAGCTCAAGTACTTCTGCTAGCTTGGACACTAACCAAGTCGCAATGGCTGATGCTCCTTGAGATAATTTTGGGGAACTGACGGTAGATTTGTGATCACTCGTAACCACAGTGGCCGGTGAGCTTTCTTTCCCGTTCCAGACCTGGTTCAACAATTCCATGTTGCACTCCTTCACCACACTAAAAGATTAAATCACCCAACTCCAGTTACTGGCACTGGGTGATCGTCTGGCCTTACCCCTCCATGACTTTTCGATCATTGAGCCTAGTTGTGAACCTTTAATCTCAGCTAATAATGTTCTAAACAGAGATTATGCCTTTATTTCGGTCTAGTTGCCACTCTTGAAGCCAATGAATTGCTATTTTCGGGGTTGACTTGATGGTTATTTTGCCATGAACTACTAAAACTTGTGAAAAATTCTATCAATCAAGTCAAGTCTACCCTCTTGCGCCGATAGCGTTTGACAGGTAAGCTATTTGGCATCGAAAAATCTGTTTCGTAAGATGCAGATTTGATTGATTGGGTCTGGTAACCTCTAGGCTTGGTATGAGGGGAAACTACCCAGGGATAATCCGCGATCGCATAATGGCAAACCATAAAGCTAAATACTCCAACTTAGTCGATCTCGTGGTCGATAGAGCACTAAACCAACCTAACCAAATTGCTTACACTTTCCTAGCAGACGGGGAAACAGAATCTGGCCTGTTGACCTACCAACAGTTAGATCAACAGGCCAGAGCCATTGCTGCTCAGCTACAGTCTCTAGTTGCCGCTGGCTCCCGTGCCTTATTAGTCTACCCCTATACCGCTGGTTTAGAGTTCATTGCCGCTTTCTTTGGGTGTCTGTATGCCTCAGTTGTAGCAGTGACCGCTAATCCCCCCCGGTCGAAACAGGCTATTGCCCAATTACAGCAGCGGGTCATTTCTTCCCAAGCCACAGTAGCGCTTACTACCACGGACTTATGGAAAAGAATCCAGCAGCAGTGTAGCTCGAATCCAGAATTAGCTCCAACCTTAACTGAACTGTCCTGGATAGAAACCAACGAAATTTCCCCGTCTCTAGCATCAGACTGGATTGAAACCGAGCGCCCAGATCACGATAGCTTAGCCTTTCTACAGTACACCTCAGGCTCCACCGGTAAGCCAAAAGGGGTAATGGTGACCCATGGCAATATCCTGCACAATTCAGCGTCGATCTATCAGTCCTTCGAGCATACCCTCAACAGTCAAGCGATAATCTGGTTACCCTTGTTTCATGATATGGGGTTGATTGGTGGTGTGATCCAGCCGATCTATGGGAGATTTCCGGTTATACTGATGTCACCAGTAGCCTTGATTCAAAAACCAGTTCGCTGGCTCCAAGCCATTTCCCGCTATAAAGCCAGAGCCACTACCAGTGGTGGTCCGAATTTTGCCTATGACCTATTATGTCGTCAGGTAACTCCCGAACAGATTGAAACTCTAGACCTCAGCAGTTGGGAGGTAGCCTTTTCCGGTGCTGAACCGGTTCGAGCCGAAACCCTAGAACGGTTTGCCAATATCTTCGCCCCTTGTGGGTTTAGACCAGAAGCATTTTACCCTTGCTACGGTATGGCTGAAACCACATTATTTATTTCCGGGGGATTGAAAGCTAACTCTGCTGTGATTAAGTATGTCGAGCAAGGTGCCCTAGGAGAGAATCGAGTGATAACTGCTACTAAAGACCAACAGCAAACACAAGGGATTGTCAGCTGTGGTCAGCCTTGGTTGGATGATCAGTTGGTAATTGTTGACCCGGAAACCCTAATAGAGTGTCCAGAGAATAAAGTTGGCGAAATTTGGGTATCTGGTTTAGGTGTGGGCAAGGGCTATTGGAATCAACCAGAGGAAACAGAACGCACATTCGGTGCCTATATAAAAGACACTGGCACTGGACCATTTCTGCGCACCGGAGACTTAGGATTCCTAAAAGATGGGGAACTCTTTATCACCGGTCGCCTCAAAGAATTGATGATCCTCTGGGGCAACAACCGCTATCCCCAGCATATTGAAGCCACTGTTGAGAAGAGTCATCCAGCCCTGCGACCCAACGCTAGTGCAGCGTTTTCCGTAGATTTAGAAGGGGAAGAACGATTAGTTATTGCTCAAGAGATAAAGCGGAGTTACCTGAGACACTTAGTGGTTGATGAAGTAGTGGCAGCCATTCGTCAAGCGGTAGCCCAAGAGCATATTGCCGATGTTTATGGGATTGTGCTGCTGAAAACCGGAAGTATTCCCAAAACCTCTAGTGGTAAGATTAAACGTCGGGAATGTCGGCTGCGATTTCTTGATGGCACTTTAGAAGCAGTAGGTGAATGGCGACAGAGTCAACTTCAGCAGCGTAGCATTACCGATTTGTTGAGTCAGTTGAATGTTGCTTCATCAGAATCCTAGAGTTGTTATTGGGTCAGCTATCAGCTATCAGCTATCAGCTTATGCCCGTAGCGCAATCGGTGATTTTGAATAAGCGATGCAGTGGCAGACACGGGGGTTTCCACTCACTGCTGACTACTGACTGCTGAATGCTTAAGTTATTGGAATTATTAAATGTGTTAAATATTACTAATTCCCAGTTACTAATTTCGACCATCACTAGCAATTTATAATTTTTTTTAGCAACAATTAAAAAAACTAATTAGGTATGGTAATATATTTATCTAAGCGCAGCTAAATTAATAATTAATCATGAAACGTTCTTTAGACGCTCTTAGGGAAAAAGCGAGGAATTTCCTGATATATAGTATTGGTACACCACTTATATACAAGTTGGAAACGTTAATTACTAATTCTTCATTAATTGGTAATTCAACATTCTTTGATCCTGATAAATTTAATTGGGTGGAAGAGTTAGAATCCCAATGGATGACGATTCGCCAAGAGCTAGACCAAGTATTGAAATATAGAGATAGTCTACCCAACTTCCAGGATATTTCTCCAGACCAAGGTCAGTACGTCAGCACGGATAATCGGTGGAAAACCTATGGCTTTTATGGCTATGGAATCAAAGTTAAACAAAATTGTGAAAAATGTCCAGAAACTACTCGTATTATCGAAAAAATTCCTGGTATGAAAACGGCATTTTTTTCAATCCTATTACCAGGTAAACATATCCCTGAACACAGGGGACCTTATAAAGGGGTAATCAGATGTCTTCTAGGATTACGTGTTCCTGAACCGAAGGAAAATTGTCGGATTCGTGTTGGTAACGACATTCGCTATTGGGAAGAAGGAAAAACGATGATATTTGATGATAGCTTCCCCCATGAGGTATGGAATGAAACCGATGGGATGCGGGTGGTTTTATTTCTAGATATTGTCAGGCCGCTCCGTTTTCCTGTTTCATGGATTAATCAATTATTTATTAAAGTAATTGCTTGGTCACCCTACGTTCAAGATGCTATGGCTAATCAGAAGAAATGGGAAGAACGTTTAGATAAGGTGTTTGCTCGACAATGAATCAATAGGGAACAGAGCGAGTGTGGGGCGAGGGGGGAGAGGTAACTATTTCAATACATTGTGTGTGTCTCAACAACAAACCCTTGAGGATGCCCAAAGGTGGCTTGAGTATGACCCCGATGTGATTATCCTGAATGCAGGACAAATCGAAACTGAGGTAGGGGATGGAGGAGTGCCACTGGTTGAGATAGTAGAATCGATGAACCGTGTTAACTACAGTTGGCCAGCATTGGTAGCCCTCGAAGCAGCCAAGCTAAAGCGCGAGCGACCCCTCGATGTGGTTGCTATTGGTTCGATTGCAGATGGTAGCCCTTCTTGTTTTGGTCCAGTCTATCATTCTGGTAAAATCGCTTTGCACTATTAATGGTCAGGTGTTGGACCAATAGTTTACCACGCCAGCAATCATCAAATCCTCATGAGGCTTTACCGTCCTGGTGTGATCAGCGGTCCCTTGGCTTGGGCACCAGTGAACCGTCTCAATGAAAAAGGTTATAAAATCCGAGCTAACCGAGTCAATTATGCTCCTCCTGCTGAAAAAGTAGCTAATACAATCGCCAGCTGGATTGAGAAAAACCAAGAATGGGTAGGAACTTATGATGAGCCTTTTAGCTTTAAAATATTCAAATTTTAAAAATACAGTTGTTTGGATGGCCTCGGGGCAGCAAATTCGTATAACTAGGAAATAGGGAATTGCGGGAATAGTTTGGGGAGGGTGGGGGTAACCATTAAGCTATCAGCTATCAGCTATCAGCTATCAGCTATCAGCGGTCAGTGTAAAGTGCGTAGTGTGAATAATTGGTGGATTATTTCATAATATAGTACTATTTTTTAGGTTCAATTTATGTTCAAAATTCCCGGAAAATGAATTATTATTAATCGAAGCTACTGAATTATGAATCCTCAATATCAGGATATTTGGTGATGTCGGAATCAAGCTAAAGTAATGTTTGGCAATGTGTAAGCTATCAGCTAATGCGCTACAGATGGTGCTACTTGAGGTGCTATCAGCTAATGCGCTACAGATGGTGCTACTTGAGGTGCTATCAGCAAAAGACGAAGGCCAAAAGCTCACGGCTGACGGCTGACAGCTGACGGCTGAATGCTTACAAAGTAATAAGTTTTTTTGTGTAAGTTTTTAAGTGCAGGGGTAAAAGGTGTCACAAACTATTCTCCAAGCAGCCACGTTAGTGGATATCCTGCGCTACAGAGCAGTTAACCAGCCAGATGCGATCGCATATACCTTTTTGGTGGATGGAGAAACTGAACAGGTCAGTCTGACTTACCAACAGTTGGAGCAACAAGCCCAAGCGATCGCGTTCCACCTGCAATCAATATATTCCCCAGGAGAAACTGCGCTACTACTGTATCCTCCTGGTCTAGACTATATTTGTGCATTTTTCGGGTGTTTGTACGCTGGGGTTGTAGCTGTGCCCGCTTATCCTCCTAGACCCAACCGCTCCCTTGTCCGTGTTCAGGGAATTGTCAAAGATTCCCTGGCAAGGGTAGCCCTAACTACCCAAGCAATCCTGTCTAATTTAGAGCGACGGTTTACTGAGGCTCCAGAACTGAAGACACTGCACTGGCTAGCCACAGAAAACATTAACGGCAACTTAGCTCAATCATGGCAGCAACCAGCTATAGATGGTAGCACCCTAGCTTTTCTCCAATACACCTCTGGTTCAACCGCTGCACCGAAGGGAGTGATGATTAGCCACAGCAATCTAGTCCATAATTCAGCTGCTATCTATAAGTATTTTGGGCACACCGACCACAGCAGTGGGGTGATTTGGTTGCCGATGTACCATGACATGGGTCTGATTGGTGGTATACTCCAACCTCTATACGGCGGTTTTCCAGCTACTCTGATGTCCCCCTTGATGTTTTTGCAAAGTCCGATTCGGTGGTTAAAAGTGATTTCCCACTATCGAGCCACCAGCAGTGGAGGACCAAACTTGGCTTACGACTTATGCGTACGCAAAATCAAGCCAGAACAACTAACAAACTTGGATTTGAGTAGTTGGGACCTGGCCTTTAACGGAGCTGAGCCAATTAACTTCGCCATCTTGGAGCGGTTTGCAACTAAATTTGAGTCCTGTGGCTTCCGCCGAGAAGCATTCTACCCTTGCTATGGCATGGCTGAAGCCACCTTAATGGTTTCTGGTGGTGTCAAAAGTGCCCCAATTGTCTTAAGAACAGTTGAGGGGGCAGCACTGGAGCAAAATCACGTTGTGCCAGCTAGTGTTGAGCAAGAAGGTACCCTTACCCTCGTAGGCTGTGGTCAAAGTCTGCCAGACCAGCAGATTGTAATTGTCCATCCTGAAACCTTGACCCGATGTGACCCAGGACAAGTGGGAGAAATCTGGGTATCAGGACCAAGCATTGCCCAAGGTTACTGGAATCAACCGGCAACAACCGAACGAAACTTTCGCGTAACTCTAGCATCGATGGGGGAAAAGCCATTTCTACGCACCGGTGACTTGGGATTCATGCTCGACGGTGAATTATTTATTACTGGTCGTCTCAAGGATCTGATCATTATCAATGGTCGTAACCACTATCCCCAAGATATTGAATGGACCGTAGAAAACACCCACTCCTTGCTCAGACCTACGTGTTCGGCAGCATTTTCCGTGAATATTGCTGGTGAGGAACAGTTAGTGGTGATTGCTGAGGTAGAACGTAGCTATTGGAAATCTACTCGGCTAGCTGCTTCTGACCCTGGCAATGGAGCGAAAGACCATGCCCTTGATAGCAAGGAGTTAATCCGGTTAATCCGACGAGCAGTATTACAACATCACGATTTGCCGGTTCATACTGCTCTGTTGCTCAAACCAGGTACTATTCCCAAGACATCTAGTGGTAAGATTCAGCGTCATGCCTGTCGCCAGAGTTTTATGGCGGGAACTCTGGCTGTTATAAATGATAGGGATTAGGCTATTGGCTTGAGCCATTAACCATTAAGATAACACCATTAAGATAACACCTTGCCCTCACCCTCAAAACTTCCTGAACAGACTCCTTACGTGGAAGTAAAGGTTAACAAATGTTTATGTTACCTGTTTCCTTCAAACCCCAGATGAGAGTTATGTCCTAAACTATACTTTACTTGATAGAATTTAATAGTTTTGTAACAATTTCGGATAGAATAAGGCATTAGTGGCCTTAGTTGGTAGTTGCAGTACATAGCTTATGTCGGAGAATTCCTGGTCAGAAAAAGCGCCAAGCCAAGAGCTGAAGCAACTTGGCTCTATGCTGTCTAACTTGTCAGAGGAAGAGTTTGAAACTAGCTTATTTTTCCAGGGACTAGAAGGACGCCGACGCAAAGCAGCTTTAGTGTTAACCATAGTGTGGTGCATAACCATAGCACTGCATTTGGTGTCTTGGGGGATCTGGGTGAGCTTGAGCTTAACAACAATATTAGGAATTCATGCCCTACGGTGCTTGCTGGCTCGACCGTTAAAAACCCCTCAACCCTGTTTAGATGAGGAAAAAGACGATTTTCCCTTTGTGTCTCTGCTAGTAGCAGCAAAAAATGAAGAAACTGTCATCAGTAATTTAGTTAAGTCTCTGTGTCAATTAGATTACCCCAAAAATCAGTATGAACTGTGGGTAATTGACGATTACAGTACTGACCAAACACCAGAAATCTTAGATAAGTTAGCAGCAACATACGACCAGTTGAAGGTACTGCACCGGAGTGCTAATGCCGGGGGCGGCAAATCAGGGGCACTCAATCAGGTACTGGGTTTAACTAAAGGGGAGATTGTAGCAGTATTTGATGCAGATGCTAAAGTTCCCAAAGATATGCTACGGCGGGTTTTGCCCTTATTTACTAACCCGCGAGTGGGAGCAGTGCAGGTCAGAAAAGCGATCGCAAATGCACCACTGAATTTCTGGACACGAGGGCAAATGGCAGAAATGGCTCTCGACAGCTATTTCCAACAGCAACGTATTGCAGTTGGTGGGATTGGTGAATTGCGGGGCAATGGTCAGTTTGTCCGACGTTCCGCACTACAGCGTTGCGGTGCCTGGAATGAAGAAACCATCACCGACGACTTAGATTTAACCATTCGCCTACACCTCGATCAGTGGGATATTGGCTTTCTCAATTTTCCGCCAGTAGAAGAAGAAGGAGTTACCAGTGCGATCGCACTCTGGCATCAACGGAACCGTTGGGCAGAAGGAGGGTACCAGCGCTATTTAGATTACTGGCGTTTAATTGTAAGTAACCGCCTAGGTTTGCGGAAAACTCTAGATTTATTTACCTACTTGATCATCCAGTACTTTTTGCCCACTGCTGCTGTACCAGACTGTTTGATGGCTATTGCCCGTAACCGTCTACCTATTTTTAGCCCCATTACTGGCCTAACTGTCACCCTATCAGTGATTGGCATGTTTGTCGGGCTGCGCCGCACCAATCAAAATCGAAGATTACGTGTTTCTAACCTATTGGTTAGTTTCTTGCAGACCTTGAGGGGAAATCTTTATCTATTGCACTGGATGCTGGTGATGGCTGCTACTACCGCTCGGATGTCTGTGCGTCCTAAACGCTTGAAATGGGTCAAAACAGTCCATAGAGGTGGGAATGAAGAATGAAGAATGAAGAATGAAGAATTATTAATTTCTAAAATGGTGAATTCCCAATTCCGAATTCCCAATTCCCAATTCTTAATTCTCAATTCTTAATTCTTACTTCCCAATTCCGAATTCCCAATTCCCAATTCCCAATTCCCAATTCTTAATTCTCAATTCTTAATTCTTAATTCTCAATTCTTAATTCTTAATTCCCAATTCTTAATTCTTAATTCTCAATTCTCAATTAATTCCTGATAAAAATTCAACAGCTGTTTAGCTAGCGCCTTATTGGTATACTGCTCCATTGCCCGTACATAACCCAAATCTCCTAATTTCTCAGCCAACTCTGGTTGCTTGATTAGCTGCTGTAAACAATGTCGTAACTCCGACTCATTCTTTTCAGGAAACACCAACCCAGCATCCCCAATCACATAGGGAATTTCTCCAGAATCGGAACCAATTACTGGTACTTTAGATGCCATAGCCTCAATCAGCACATGACCAAACTGTTCCTTCCAACCTACACTAGTTAAGGTTTTAAACTTATAATTAGTCTCTGATGGTAGCACCAGAGTATTCATCACATTAATATAACGAGGTACCTCGTCATGGGGAACACTCTCAATCCAAATCAGTTGGTCTTTAATTCCCCACTCTGCCGCCTTTTCCATCAATATCGGCTTGAGGGGACCACGCCCTAGCAGCAGCCACTTCCACTGCATCCCAGATAACCCAGCTAGGGCTTGACCCAAAGTCAGTAATCCCTTCTCCTCTACAAACCGTCCCACAAATCCCACCACAAAATCATTGGGTTGAATTCCCAACTGCTGTTTTAACTCTGGCTGAGGTTGGGGAAGAAACAGGCTTTCATCTACTCCCAATTGGGGCATTACTTTAGCTGCTCCGTTATAACCATGTTGTCGCAGGATTTCTACCCCATCCTGATTCCCACAAATCAGTCCATCGGTATGGCCCAGGTTATACCCTTCCAACACAGACACTGGAAATTTTACCTGGTAGGGCAGGTTCCACCAAGTAAAAAATAGGTTTTTTGCCTTTAGTCCCAATAGCTTATTCAGGGTAATAAATTGAGCATAACCTAATGCTTTAGCTCCCTGTTCCACTTGAATAATATTGGGGCGAAACTGTTTCAATAAAGAGATAATATCTAGCCCAAATGTCAGCAGCCCCTGATTATTTTCACTAAAGTTAGACACTGGTACCACCCGAAATGAACCTTCCTCACGGGGTTGGGTTTCAATGATGCGATTTTGAACACCACCAGGACGCCAGCGCCGGGGAACCACCACAGTTACCTCAATGTTAGGTTCTAAGTGAGCGAGTGTTCGTAACTTCTCGCAGTTAAGGTCAACAATATAGGAGTGGCTAGCAACTAAGATTTTCATGGGTAATTTTTTGACAGTTAATGGTGGCAGGTTACAGGTGGCAGGTTGCAGGTTGTTCGCGTAGCGTGGCCGAAAGGCCAAGGTTACAGGTTGCAGGTTGCAGGTTGGAGGTTGTTCGCGTAGCGTGGCCGAAAGGCCAAGGTTGCAGGTTGAAGGTTTAAGGTTGTTCGCGTAGCGTGGCCGAAAGGCCAAGGTTGCAGGTTGCAGGTTGAAGGTGGCAGGTTGTTCGCCCTTGGCGTTCCGATAGTATCAATCAGCTTGGTTCATGTAATATTAATCACAATGGTGCGAGATCTCAGTTAAACTTAGCTCTTGCACCAGTACCAAACTACTTAATACTAGTAAACCTGGAATGGTAACCGTGGAAAATCAATGATAATTTTTATTTATTTGTTGGCTTCAAATCTACTTGAAATTTTGTTTATTACAACACCATTAACGTTGAATTATTCTGACTCCTGACTACTAAATCCTAAATTTTAGAGCTTTTAATTAAAGGGGCTAATTAAAGGGGCAAGAGCTGATTAGGTTTATTTACTGGTAGGTTAAAGATTTAAACGCTGGCTTTAACTGGCAACCTTCAACCAACTAACCTTCAACCAACTAACCTTCAACCAACTAACCTTCAACCAACTAACCTTCAACCAACTAACCTTCAACCAACTAACCTTCAACCAACTAACCTTCAACCAACTAACCTTCAACCTTATAACCGTCTAGCCGACTATAAATTTGACCATCATCCCAGATAGATTTGATGCGTGTACCAAGTGCTTTTAAAAATCCCAACATGTAGAAACCAGCGCGGCTAATAATTTTGATCGGGGAACCACTTTTATTACAAGGAGGATTTCCTAAGACGTGGCAATCAAATAGACGACCAAACAGCCGTAGCTGTTGACTAAGGGTAAGGTTTTTCATTCCCATCAGGAAATGGTTGTGATAAAAGGTCAACTGATACTCAAGCGATCGCGTAGTAATATCATGACATCCCCCAGTTTCTTCCCCTAAATGGACTAAATAAGCATCTGGGTCATACCAAATTTGATAACCAGTGCGGCGAAATCGCAAACAAAAATCTGACTCCTCACGAACCGCACTCCCCCGGAACTGTTCATCAAAGTGCAGCCCGTACTTGGTAAAAATTTCCCGGCGGAAAGACATATTGCAGCCTCGGGCTGAGATCACCCGTTGGGGCTTCACGGTATGGACTAAGTCTATGTAATACCATGCAATCCCAGGTTCCATCGCCTCCTTAGGCAAGTCCTCAATAGTGTAAGAGGCAGTGGGGGAATCTGCTGCTGCTCCTTTCTCCGCTAGCTTCATCCGGTCAAATACTCGTCCTGCCACTGCCCCAATCTCTGGGGATTGTTCATAGTTACGAGCATGAGCAGTTAAATACCCCGGTGGCATCTTGATATCATCATCAATAAACACAATAATGTCCCCGGATGCCCGCCTTACCCCATAATTTCTTGCCCCAGGCAAACTCGCCCAATCAACTCGGAACCAGCGAATCTTACCAGCATTAGCCAGCTGCTCTAAATAGGATTGAATCTCTGGTTTGTGGGTTCGAGTTTGATCAACAACCAGTACTTCAAAAGCAGGGTAGTCTTGCTTGAGGACATCTTCTAGGGTATCCCGCAAAGGGTCTTCCCGTCCGTAAGTAGGGATAATTACAGAAATCATTGTCGTTGTTTTGAGTACTTTGTCCTTAAGCATTTAACTGCTGATAATGCCGACAATCGATAATAGTTTAACTAACATGCTATCCTTGGACATCCGTGGTTTTATGGAAAGTTAGACAATTCTTAAGCTAAGAGGTAAAACCAATACAGCTTTCCCATGGCTGGTGAGGTACACCTGAGTCTTAGAAGATAGGGGTTTCATTCCTGAATCTGTACCTCACGGGAGCTAGAAACGCTGTACCAGCATAGTACAGGGAACAGTTATCCGTGGAGACCGGTTCAAAAAACCGTTTGTAGTTTGCCTTTTCCCGTTTGCTAGGGGTTAATCAATTGGTTAATCAACTAATCAGGGTTGTGAAGGTTTAATGCGTTCGCGTAGCGGTTCCGAAGGAACATCGCGTTGCCTGCCTTGACTGCTTCGTCATCTGGTTTTGGGATTTCGGCTTAGTGGTGATTATGCGTTCGCTACAGCCAACTCCTAACCTATTGCTATTTGTAGTGATATCTTGATCATATTTACTTATATTTTATAATCAGTACTTGGGCTTATTTTGTAGTTCATGTAGGGTGGGCAGTGCTTGAGACCGATGCCTTGGCTGTTCATCAGATTGCTTACCCCTACTCCCCACTCCCTACTACCTACTCCTATTAACCCAGGACGAAAGTCCCTTAAATCCATTACTCATCTGTTGCTCTGAATTATTTCTCATCAAAGTATTTTTTATAAAAACTTCATAATTGGAAATATTAACTTTATTTATTTAAAGATTTTATAAATTTGAATTCAAATAGCTAAATTAGTCCCGATTCTATATAATAATATTTTTGGGAAAGGAATCAGGCATCAACATTAACGAGTTAATTGGTTTCATAGCTGTCAACCTCAAGCAGTAAAAGAAAAGAAACCAAGCCTAAGGTCAGCACTTGATATCTAACATTTCAAAATAGCTCATCAAACCAATCTGTCTTGATGCAGTTGCTCATGGGGAGTGGCTGTGTGCGGAACCCCTGTAAGCCCAGTGGAAAGCCAGTTGCTCAGGGGGGAACTCCCAAGAACGCCGACTAAAACTAATTTTTCGTCAGTCAATCAGGAGCTTGACCACGCTATTTCATCCTGTCAATGCCACAAATCAATTCAATAGGAATCAAAAATCATGAAACCTAACCTTTATAAAACATTAGCAGTTACAACTACTAAGCTGTTGCGCATTTAAACTGTGATAACAGCATTGCCTTTGTTTTTTATTTTTCGTACCCATTTTATAATTAACCCTCCTTCATTTAAAAGATGATTTAACAAACATTCTAATTCTTCAATTGATTTGAAAACTCGATTGGCAATATATTCTTTTGCTGAATGCCAAACCAATTCAATTAAGTTATAATCAGGACTATACT
>NZ_JAAHHE010000909.1:0-1272 GCF_010692525.1 Moorena sp. SIO3B2 | reverse complement strand
CTGGGGGGGCGACGATATGGCTTGAAACGATTGATACGTCAAGAGTGTAACGATCTGTGATAGAAAAAGATAGGTCTCAAATTGTCAATAAGACCTATCTGTTGCAAATGTTACCCTTATTCTATCAAAAGCATCTTAAAATTCAACTAAAGTATCGTAATTTTATTTTATTAAATATTTTAGTGATGCTTGTACAATCAATCAAAAGAGAAAGCAATTGAAAAGTTAGCAAATGCTTTACCTCTTGGAATAAAATTTGAAAGTATAAGAAAAAGAATTCAGCGCTTTTTGTCTTTACCAAATCTAAGATTTGAAACTATTTGGTTTCCTATCATAGCTAGTATACTAGAAACATACTTTGAAACAGATGAACTAGTTTATATAGCAATTGACCGTACAAATTGGGGTAAAATAAATCTTTTAGTAACTAGCCTGATTTGGGATAAAAGAGCATTGCCAATATACTTTACTTTGATGCCAAAATTAGGTAGCAGTAATCTTAAAGAACAGAGCAGTCATCTATCAACAATAATTCCCATTTTTAAAGATTATAAAATTTGCCTATTGGGAGATAGAGAATTTTGTTCTGTTAAGCTAGCGAAATGGTTGTCAGAAAAGTCTGTATACTTTTGTTTACGTCTCAAAAAAAATGAGTTTATTGAAGTCAAAAAGAAAATTTGGATTGAGTTATCAAATCTTGGGTTAATACCAGGAACTTCATTCTTTATTAAAGGAGTAAAAATAACTAAAATAAAGGGATTTAGCACTTTTAACGTTGCATGCAAATGGAAGCGTAATATTTCCGGATTTATCCCCAAAGAAGGATGGTTCATTATGACAAATTTAAATTCCTTAGAATTGGCGATTGCTGCTTATAAGAAACGGTTTGGCATTGAAGAAATGTTTAGAGATTTTAAAACAGGAGGCTATAATTTAGAAGACACTAATGTCTATGGTGATCGGTTGATTTCGCTAATTTTATTGATATCAATAGCCTATACTTCTGCTACCATTCAAGGACAGCAAATTAAACTAAAAGGAATTCAAAAATATATCGGCAGAGTAAAAGAAGATGGCCGTTCACAACGACGACACAGTAGTTTTTATATAGGATTATATGCTCAAAATTGGGTCAGTTTTAGCGATGAGTGTATTAATTTAGTACGAGAATTAATGAGACTTAATCGTAATAAATGGAAGTATTATTTACGAGGAATGAGAGCTAAATCGCTTGTCCTGTCTGCTTTATAACTATTTTCGTCGCCCCCCCAG
>NZ_JAAHHE010000908.1:0-1282 GCF_010692525.1 Moorena sp. SIO3B2 | reverse complement strand
TCATATCAAACCTCATAAACCTCATATCAAACCTCATATCAAACTTCATATAAGTACAGGGTCAACGGGGAGTAGGTCAAAATAATAGAACAAATGAACTACTTGACAAAATCACAAAAATAATTTAAATACCTTGCTTACATTGTGTGTAGCGCTATATTATTCAGCATTCTGTAGGGTGGGCATTGCCGGTTTACTTACCCAAATCCTGCCCAAATTGCTCTGAGCAATGCCCACCTACGAAGGTACCCATGGCCGGTTTCTGAACCAATGGCCACCCTAGGATTATTGTGGATTGGTGGGCATTGCCCATTTCATTGCTCGGCGTTCAATCATGATCAGGATCAGCAATGCCCACCCTACGATTCTTCCTATTCCCTACAAAAATCATGAGCCTTATTCTTAATCTTATCCATAAGATCAGTTACCTCAGCCGGAGGATTAGGCATCAGATAAATTTCCCGTAATGCATCTGACCAAAGTTGTTTGTTGATGAAATAGTTAATTCGTTTCAGAGCAATCTTATCAGCACTGGCATCTTCAGCTTTCAGGTTACTTTCTAATTCATTTAAGTCAGTGGTGATTTGATTACGCTTTTCGTCATCCATTAGACGAAAACTTCTCTTAGTAGGAAGTTGTTCTAAAGGAATTGTATTCCGCCAATAGTAATCTTTACCTGGTTTTAAAGGCTCCCCTTGATAAAGGATACTATTAGTAGTAGGCTCTAACGGTTGCTCCCACAATTGTTTTTCAGTACGATACTCACGCACCTCAATACCTTTCATTTCTCCTTGCCATAGGAATAGGGGTTGCTCACTCCAAATTTCTAAGCTTCCTTTATGATTAGAATTTGGGTCACGATCTGGTAGTTGACCAGGGGTGAGCATGCAGAGAGTTTGCTCGATAGGATTATCATATCTTGAGCTCCCTCTTGAGCCCCCTTTACCTTTGTCACGTCGCAATATATCCCAGATATCACCCCATTTTAAGGTAACTAGCTGGCCTTTAAACTGGGATAAATTCTGACCAGACTGAGGTCTTTTTACTATGGCATCAAGGGGCAGTGCAGAAGAACAGACTAGCACGACCACTGTTAGTGCCAGGGTTGATTTGTTTTGGATTAATTTAATCATAATATGCTTCCTGAATGATAATTGAATGAGTAAATAATGTTTACTATTGTTTGCGGGTAGCACTATAAGTACTAAACACTACTAAAGGCATCAAAGTAGGTAACAGTACCTTCAAGGAGATATAAACTTGTAATGAAACCAAGCAATAA
>NZ_JAAHHE010000907.1:0-1286 GCF_010692525.1 Moorena sp. SIO3B2 | reverse complement strand
CTCCCATAGCATAAGACCCTTCCCGTAACTCTACCGGAACCGCTCGCATGGCATCTTCACTAATGGAACTAATAAAGGGAATAATCATCAAACCCATGACTAGACCGGCACTTAGCATATTAAAAACCGGCAATTCAGTAAAAATCTTGCGCAGAAAAGGGCTAACCACCAGCAGGGCAAAATAACCATAAACCACTGTAGGAATTGCTGCTAAAAGTTCCAAACCTGGTTTAATTATTTCTCGTAATGTAGGAGGAGCAAATTCACTTAGGTAAATCGCAGCAATAGTTCCAGTCGGGATAGCAAATAGAAGAGCAATAGTAGAGGTGACTAGGGTTCCTGATATCAATGGCAAAATTCCGTAGTGCTTCTCCAAAAACATCGGTGTCCATTTGGTATCCGTTAGGAAATCAAATAATGATACTTCCTTGAAAAATGCCAGAGATTCCCTAAGCAGGAAAAAGATTATTGCTGCCATAGTGGCGACGGAAGACAATGCCGCCAAAAACAATAGTATTTCAATCCCCCGCTCTCGCAAATTGCGAATTAATTTTGGTGAGAGGCGTTTGGTCTGGTTAAGTCGGATCAGTTTTTCGGTCATTAAATCGGTAATAAAAGTATTGTTTTAAGGCAGCTATCAGCTATCAGTTATCAGCGAACAGCTTAAGCGCTACGCGCACGCTACGCGAACAGCTATCAGCGAACAGCTTAAGCGCTACGCGCACGCTACGCGAACAGCTATCAGCTATCAGCATATGCGTTAGATGGGCAAATCCCCAGACTTTTAATTCTGATTAATCTCGAACTATTATATTTTTCTGTTTGCGCGATGCGCACACTACGGTAACAAAGTTTATTTTCAGCTGACCGCTGACAGCTGACGCCTGAATGCTTACCTGAGAACTCTTAACTGAGAACTTAGGACTCTTTTCAACATAAGTCAAGAGCGATGATTGATAATTCTACTACTAATCGCTCTTGACGAGATTAAACCAATTAAGTCCTCTAGGTTAGATTCAGTTCTAGGCTTAGTTACCGCTACCGACTAGAACCTCTAACTCTGCGAGGGATTTGGCATAGTCTGCAGAAGATAGAGGCACCGACTTAACCTCAGTGACTAATCGCTCAGCATTTTGGAGGTAATAGGTCACAAACTCACTTACCTCCGTACGCTTAACAGCGTTTTTGTTGACATAGATGAAGATTGGTCGGGATAGGGGCGTGTAAGTCCCGTTACGTACCGTTGTCAGAGAAGGCGTCACCCCATTGATAGCAACAGCCTTCAG
>NZ_JAAHHE010000906.1:0-1293 GCF_010692525.1 Moorena sp. SIO3B2 | reverse complement strand
ATATCTAATTTTAGTCATACTTTGTGTCATAATTATATCGGAGAATGTTTGAAAATCAATCCTTCACAGACTTTTTCAAACATCCTCTAAGATTTATAATTTGTTGACTGACAAATCTTGCTTCGTAGTAAAATCAAGGGTTTTAGAAGTTTCGTCAGTCAATCACGATTTAGACACTGGACAACATAGATTTAGTAACGGAAAGTTGCGCTGACATCTCCAACATGCGTTGCATGGGCTTGAGTGCAGCAATCCGAATGTCTTCTGGTAAGGTAATTTCTGGTGCCCGATTTTTCATTGCTAGATATAACTTTTCCAAAGTATTCAACCGCATGTGAGGGCATTCATTACATGCACAGTTACCCGTCGCTGGTGCAGCAATAAACTGCTTGTGTGGCATATGCTTTTCCATTTGATACAGAATACCGGGTTCAGTGGCGACGATAAATTGTTCCGCAGCACTTCCCTGGCTATACTCAAACAAAGCTTTCGTTGAACCAATGTAATCCGCATGGCGTAACACTGGAGCTTCACATTCGGGATGAGCAATAAATTCTGCTTGAGGATGTTCTATTTTGAGTTGTACGATCTTCTTTTCCGAAAAAATTTCATGAATCATACAACTCCCATCCCAAAGTACTAAATCCCTTCCTGTTTGTTCGCTAACATAGCGACCAAGGTTTTTATCAGGAGCGAAAATAATTGGCTGATCTTTTGGGATTTGATTCACAATATCTACCGCATTAGAGCTGGTGCAAATAATATCGCTCATTGCTTTAACCGCAGCAGAGCAATTAACGTAACACACCACTAAATGATCTGGATGGGCAGCTTTGAAAGCAGCAAATTCTTCGGGAGGACAGCCATCAGCCATAGAGCAACCCGCATCTAAATCAGGTAATAATACTAACTTGTTAGGGTTAAGGATTTTGGCAGTTTCTGCCATGAAATGAACTCCAGCAAAGACGATCACATCAGCATCTGTAGTAGCAGCCTGGCGAGATAAGGTTAAAGAATCACCCAAATAGTCAGCAATATCTTGAATATCAGGCTCTTGATAGTAGTGAACTAAAATAACTGCATTTAGCTCCTTCTTGAGATCTTCAATAGCTGCGAATAAGTCATCTGGTAGAGAACTAAAGTGGGTGTTTTTTGTTGTTGATTGGGTGATAAACATAGTGAAGTATCCTTAGGGATGCAGAAAGGTGTTAATGCTTGCTTTCAATAAAAGAATAGATGATTTAGTTTGTAATCGCAAGAAATTAACTGCTAATTTTATTAATTAATTGTTAA
>NZ_JAAHHE010000905.1:0-1300 GCF_010692525.1 Moorena sp. SIO3B2 | reverse complement strand
CAAATTCGCTATCGTTTCCCCAATATTATTAACGTATGTCAACATTGGGGCATTGATATCTTCAAACAACCCATTCCCGTTGCACCTGCTGCCCATTACTGGATGGGAGGAGTGGCTTGCGATCTGACCAGTTGCACCTCGATTCCAGGGCTATATGCCATTGGTGAAACAGCTAGTACGGGGGTTCATGGTGCCAATCGCTTAGCGAGTAATTCCTTATTGGAATGCTTGGTTTTTGCGGCCCAATTAGCTGAGATTCAAACAGCTCCTAATCCAGTTCTGCAGGAATCCCTACCCTTTATAAAAGAGAAAGGTGACTGGGAAAGGGACATCGAGAAGATAGCCTTAGTAAGGCAAAGTTTACCCTCCCTGATGTGGCAAAGTGCAGGAATTTGTCGCTCCCAGGAAGTTTTAGAGTCAGGCCTTGCTGAAGTTAATTCCTGGCGCTCTGAATTGGCTGGCTTAGAGGTGAGTCAATACCTGCTTGATTTACTGCCCAACCAAACAGTTAAATTTGAGTCACCATTAGCCGAGCAGCAATTGCGAACAGCTGCAGAAACTTTCAATCTTCTGGATATTGCCCATTTAATTCTCAAAAGTGCAGCATTACGCACAGAAAGTCGGGGCGGACATTACCGTAGCGATTATCCCCAAACCTCACCCAGTTGGCAAGTTCACACCTTAGTACAGGGGGAGCGCTGGTGGAAATCTCCACAACTTTCTCTGAGTTTAGAAACCAATCAGATAGCGGTATGAATACCACTTATTCAGAAGCGGTGAAAACAGCGCAAACCTATTATGATGGTGCAGAAACAGACCGATTGTATGCTAATTTCTGGGGTGGTGAGCATATCACTTATGGGATATACAAGAGTTCCGATGAACCGATCCATGATGCCTCCAAGCGCACGGTGGAAACAATTGCCCAAACTCTGGAAAATCTAGCTCCCGATTCACGAGTTATCGATATAGGTGCTGGTTATGGAGGGGCGGCGCGGTATCTGGCGAAAACCTACGGTTGTTCTGTCTGCTGTCTCAATTTAAGCGAGCGGCAAAATCAACGGAACCGCCAACTGAACCAAGAGCAGAATTTAGCCCACTTAGTTGAGGTAACTCAGGGGAGTTTTGAGGATATTCCCTATCCAGACAGTTCCTTTAATATTGTCTGGTCCGAGGATGCCATTTTACACAGTAGCGATCGCACTCAGGTCTTTGAAGAAATTAAGAGGGTTTTGCAGCCAGGGGGAGAGTTGATTTTTACTGACCCCATGCAAAGGGAGACTTGTCCACCAGGGCTACT
>NZ_JAAHHE010000904.1:0-1300 GCF_010692525.1 Moorena sp. SIO3B2 | reverse complement strand
CAAATTCGCTATCGTTTCCCCAATATTATTAACGTATGTCAACATTGGGGCATTGATATCTTCAAACAACCCATTCCCGTTGCACCTGCTGCCCATTACTGGATGGGAGGAGTGGCTTGCGATCTGAGCAGTTGCACCTCGATTCCGGGGCTATATGCCATTGGTGAAACAGCTAGTACGGGGGTTCATGGTGCCAATCGCTTAGCGAGTAATTCCTTATTGGAATGTTTGGTTTTTGCCGCCCAATTAGCTGAAATTCAAACAGCTCCTAATCCAGTTCTGCAGGAATCCCTACCCTTTATAAAAGAGAAAGGTGACTGGGCAAGGGACATCGAGAAGATAGCATCAGTAAGGCAAAGTTTACCCTCCCTGATGTGGCAAAGTGCAGGAATTTGTCGCTCCCAGGAAGTTTTGGAGTCAGCCCTTGCTGAAGTTAATTCCTGGCGCTCTGAATTGGCTGGCTTAGAGGTGAGTCAATACTTGCTCGATTTACAGCCCAACCAAACAGTTAAATTTGAGTCACCATTAGCCGAGCAGCAATTGCGAACGGCTGCAGAAACCTTCAATCTCCTGGATATTGCCCATTTAATTCTCAAAAGTGCAGCATTGCGCACAGAAAGTCGGGGCGGACATTACCGCAGGGATTATCCCCAAACCTCACCCAGTTGGCAAGTTCACACCTTATTACAGGGCGAGCGCTGGTGGAAATCTCCACAACTTTCTCTAAGGTTAGAACCCAAGGAGATAGCGGTATGAATACCACTTATTCAGAAGCGGTGAAAACAGCGCAAACCTATTATGATGGTGCAGAAACAGACCGATTGTATGCTACTTTCTGGGGTGGTGAGCATATCACTTATGGGATATACAAGAGTTCGGATGAACCGATCCATGATGCCTCCAAGCGCACGGTGGAAACAATTGCCCAAACTCTGGAAAATCTAGCTCCCGATTCACGAGTCATCGATCTAGGTGCTGGTTATGGAGGGGCGGCGCGGTATCTGGCCAAAACCTACGGTTGTTCTGTCTGCTGTCTCAATTTAAGCGAGCGGCAAAATCAACGCAACCGCCAACTGAACCAAGAGCAGAATTTAGCCCACTTAGTTGAGGTAACTCAGGGGAGTTTTGAGGATATTCCCTATCCAGACAATTCCTTTAATATTGTCTGGTCCCAGGATGCCATTTTACACAGTAGCGATCGCACTCAGGTCTTTGAAGAAATTAAGAGGGTTTTGCAGCCAGGGGGAGAGTTGATTTTTACTGACCCCATGCAAAGGGAGACTTGTCCACCAGGGCTACT
>NZ_JAAHHE010000903.1:0-1301 GCF_010692525.1 Moorena sp. SIO3B2 | reverse complement strand
GAATTTCAAACCTTACCCCAATCTGAACCTCCGTTACCCCTGCGGATGCTGGATTATTGGGTAAGGTTATATCGTCAGTATCGCTGTGATATTGAACAGGTAATAATTTTTCTCAAACCAACCCGATTAGCCGGAGTATTTGTGAATCAATTTACCGAGAGGAACCTATCCTTCCGCTACCGGGTGATTCGGATTTGGGAATGTGATCCACAACCGTTACTAACAACACCGGGGTTACTACCCTTGGCAGTATTAGCACAAGCGGAAGTGCCAGAAAACCTGCTATCCCAAGTAGCAGCCAGAATCGATATGATTGAAGATAGACAACAGCAGCGTAATTTATCTGCTTGCGTGCAACTGTTGGCTGGGGTGAAATTTGATGAACAGTTAATTCAAGCCTATTTTCGGGAGGATATGATGCAAGAGTCAGTCGTTTATCAACGAATTATTCGCCAAGGATTAGAACAGGGATTAGAGCAAGGATTAGAACAGGGATTAGAACAAGGATTAAAACAAGGATTAAAACAAGGAAAGCGCAATGAGCTGAATTTAATTAAGCGTCTACTTAACCGTCGCCTAGGTGAAATCAATCCCCAAGTACAAAATCAAATTGAGGAATTATCCTTTGAACAGTTGGAGGATTTAGGAGAAGCGTTGTTAGATTTTGAAACGGAAGTGGATTTGACCAATTGGTTGAACCAGTTATAGCGCTACGCGCAAGGGCAAGAGGCAAGAGGCAAGAGGCAAAGGTGCGCTTTCCAATGGGCGAGTAAATCGCCCTTGGGTCGCACCTAAAAGTTTACTAAAAAATAGGTGCGCTCTTACCATTAAGAATTTCATTCGCTACGGGTCGCACCTTTTTCAGCTTGTATCAATGTCTTAACTTTAATGGGTAGTGCTATAACAAATAAGTAACATCCAGTTAGGTGTTGCATTCAAAAGCCATGCTATCAAGACCTGATCGAGTGGCTTCTGAACCTCTCCCTTGAGTATTTGAATATAAACCTTGAGTATCTGGACCTTGTGGACGAGTATCTGAACTTCGACCGTGAGTATTTGAATACCGTGGTTGAGTCTCAGAGCCTCGTGAACGAATATCAGAGTCTCAACGTTGAGTATTTGAGTCTCGTGGTCGAGTATTTGAATATCGTGGACGAGTCTCAGAGTCTCGTGGTTGAGTATTTGAATATCGTGGTCGAGTATTTGAATATCGTGGACGAGTCTGAGAGTCTCAACGTTGAGTATTTGAGTCTCGTGGTTGAGCCTCAGAGCCTCGTGAACAAACCTCTTCCCTGCTCCCT
>NZ_JAAHHE010000902.1:0-1302 GCF_010692525.1 Moorena sp. SIO3B2 | reverse complement strand
TCGACAGCATATTCAGGACTTGCTTAAAAAACGCGCCAGTATTAAGTCGGCGAATCTGGCCATCCAAACCCAGCTCATTTTTGATACAGAACGGGATCATTACCAGATCGTTAATACCGGTTGGAAAAATAACACCACACGTATTTACGGGTGTTCTGTACATGTGGATATTAAAGATGGCAAGATTTGGATACAGCATGATGGATCGGAGATTGCGATCGCAGATCAGTTAGTTGAGCTAGGGGTACCAAAGCAGGATATTGTCTTGGCCTATCAGGCACCGATTATGAGGCAGTATACCGAGTTTGCGGTGGGGTGAGCGCATCAGCTGATAGCTGATAGCTTTGCTTGACCCCAGTATCTGAGGCTTTTGATATGGTTTTCCCGTTGCCAGATAAATACATTGACCTGCTCACGGATTTCGGTTTTAAGCGCGTCTTTGGCACTGAGCCAAACAAGGCACTGTTGATCGACTTCTTGAATACTCTGTTGCCTCCCCATCATCAGATTCAGGATGTCACCTTTAAGAATCCGGAGTTCTTGGGCAACACCTTAGTAGATCGAAGAGCTATCTTTGATATTTATTGTCAGAGCGAGACCGGTGAACGCTTCATTGTGGAAATGCAGAAGGCCAAGCAAAATTTCTTTAAAGATGGACGAAGTCCCGCTTTCAGCGATCGCAGTGTCTATTATTCTACTTTCCCTATCCAAGAACAGGCTCAACAGGGATATTGGAATTATGAGCTCACCGCAGTTTATACCGTTGGCATTTTAGATTTTCTCTTTGATGACCACAAGCACGAGTCGGAACTGTTGCATGTGGTGGAGCTAAAAAATCAGCGGTGTGAAGTGTTCTACGATAAGCTCAAATTTATCTACGTTGAACTACCCAAATTTACTAAGTCTGTTGATCAACTAGAAACCCATTTTGACAAGTGGTTATTTTTGCTCAAACACCTAGCCCAGTTGAATGAACCCCCTGAACCGTTGCAAGAGGATGTATTTGCCCAGCTATTTGAGGTTGCCGAGATTGCCAATTTTTCATCTGCGGAGCAATTTCGTTACCAAGATAGCCTGAAGGTCTATCGGGATATGAATAGTATTGCCGAAACCTTGATTCAGGAAGGCAGACAACAAGAAAAACAGCAGATTGCTAAACAGATGAAGGCGGCAGGGTTACCCCTGAAGGATATTGCCCAATATACGGGGTTGAGCGTTGATGAGATTGATCGGTTGTAGCTTCAAACCGCTTCATCTAATATTCGGATATGCAGAACCTCATTTTTCATTAATGGCTCAATT
>NZ_JAAHHE010000901.1:0-1308 GCF_010692525.1 Moorena sp. SIO3B2 | reverse complement strand
ACAATGGTGGCCACCTAGAAATCATGGCTGCTTCCCCTGAACATTAACGTTTTAAAAACGTGATGGATCGCTTTGTTTAAAGCTTAGCTTAAGCATTGAAAATTAGGAGTTTTTTTTAGGTTAAAATACCTTTATAAGTCCCGAAATTATTGTTGATAAACCTGATTTATGTTATTAATAACAAGGTTATTGATGGTTAAAGGTTAACCGTTTGACTGTTATTGGATATAGCTAATGAAATTAGTGTCGAATTACCAGTTAGGTAAATTAGGCGATCGCTCTTTTTTAATACAGATAAATTACCAGTCGAATTACCAGTTAGGTAAATTAGGCGATCGCTCTTTTTTAATACAGATAAATTACCAGTCGAATTACCAGTTAGGTAAATTAGGCGATCGCTCTTTTTTAATACACATAACTGGTAATATTTCAAGAACTAATTTCAGAGGGTTCACCTGAGAAATTCTAAAAAATTGCTCCTCTTTGAATTAGCTCAAGCTTGGTGGATTCATCAATTCCTACAATATATGCGAATCGGGCATTTTTGACTTTAGCATCACTGAGCTTGGCACCATTAAGGTTAGCACCACTAAGGTTAGCACCACTGAGGTTAGTACCACTGAGGTTAGTACCACTGAGGTTGGCAGCAATCAGGTTAGCACGAATCAAGTTAGCACCACTGAGGTCCGCATCACTCAGCTTAGGACGAATCAAGTCCGCACCACTCAAATCGGCACCACTCAGGTCGGCACCCCTCAAGTCCGCATCACATAGGTTAGCACCACTGAGCTTGGTATCACTGAGGTCCGCATCACTGAGGTCTACACCCCTCAAATCTCGACCCACAGCTCCAGCCCTGGCAATCTCTGCCACTAGACGCCATTTATGATCAAGCTTGCTATTGTCTTTATCATCTGACCTTTCGTTCAAAATTTGAATATCTTTAATAGGAAAACCGCTTAATTCTTTTAGGTCTTCGGATTTTATTCGAGCTTCAAGCCGTTCGATAGCTTCTTGAGAGGATATCTGAAAAGTTTTTTGATACTGAATTTTGCCCCCCTGACCCCCCAACTTTGGGGGGAACAAGAGTCAATTTGCTTCTAAAAGTCCCCCAGAATTGGGGGATTTAGGGGGCTTGGATGTAGCAAATGAGACTTCTCAGACAACCTCTGAGACCCCTTTAAGATTAAGCGGCTTGGTTTGATATCAATAATGTTGATCGTGTATCCTGAAGATTGTTGTAAAATAGATTCAATCAGTTTTGAAGGTTGAACTGAATTTATATCTCCTTCTAATACAAGAACAGCT
>NZ_JAAHHE010000900.1:0-1314 GCF_010692525.1 Moorena sp. SIO3B2 | reverse complement strand
GCATTACTGAGGGAGACACAATGGAAGAGGTTTTAGCAAATCTTCAAGATGCCATTGAAGGTTGGTTAGAAGTTGCCAGCAATTCCTATATTCCTGAACCCAACAGCAAAATTGTGGAAGTTACAGTTTTATGAAAAGCCAGGAGATATACTAGATTAGTTCTTGCCTCTTGCCTCTTGCCTCTTGCCTCTTGCCTCTTGCCTCTTGCCTTCCTAAAATTGTAGAAACCTACAATGTCTATTACCTGTATAGTATGCGGTCATATTAATACTGGCAGTACCAACTACTGCACTAGTTGTGGTGCGGCTCTTGAGTTTGAAGATACTGTTAGTTCATCAGCTTACCATTTGCCTTCTGGCACACTCCTGAGGCAGAGTCATTATCGGATCGAAAAAGTCCTAGGAGAAGGGGGATTTGGCATTACCTACCAAGGAATTTACCTACCTAACTCTGCCAAGGTTGCCATCAAAGAACTATGGCCAGAAAAAGCAGCTAGGATGGGTAAAACCATTACTTGGCCCCCTTCTATTGCTCCGATTGACCGACAACGACAACTCCACAAATTTCAGTTAGAAGCCAGTTACTTACAAAAATGCTACCACCCTAATATTGCTCAGGTTTATGATTGGTTTGAGGAGAATAATACTGCCTATTTAGTCATGGAGTTTATCTCTGGAAAGTCCTTATCCAAAATCTTACAAGAAGAAGGTGTTCTTTCGGAAGAAAAGCTCAAGGGCTATTTTATCAAAGTAGCAGAATCCTTAACAGTTGTTCACTCTAATCAACTATTACACAGAGATATTAAACCTGATAATATTCTAATTGATCACCAAGATCGAGCTGTATTGATTGATTTCGGTGCTACTAAAGAATTCATCGCCGGTCAAACCCGTGAAATGAGTGCAACATTGTCACCAGGATACGCTCCTCTTGAGCAATACAGTTACCGAAGTAAGCGTTGGCCAGCTACAGACATCTATGCTCTATGTGCGTCAATGTATGAATTACTCACTGGTGAATTACCAGCTCAAGCTACGGAAAGGGCTGGATCAGAAACGTTAATTCCACCGCGACAGTTAGCTCCTGAGATTACACCCCAAACTGAGCAGGTAATCTTAACTGGAATGAGAATGAAGGTAGAGGAGCGATTTCAAACAGCCGAGGAACTGATTGATGCCCTCAAAGGTAAGTTTGTTTCTCCCAGTCAAAGGAAAGCGTGGGGATTACTTAAGCAAGGAAAGTTAGCAGAGGCGGTTCAAGCTTATCAAAAATGTCTAACTAATCAGCCAAACCATGGTGAAGCTGCGGTTGAAC
>NZ_JAAHHE010000090.1:0-23842 GCF_010692525.1 Moorena sp. SIO3B2 | reverse complement strand
AGTATAGTCCTGATTATAACTTAATTGAATTGGTTTGGCATTCAGCAAAAGAATATATTGCCAATCGAGTTTTCAAATCAATTGAAGAATTAGAATGTTTGTTAAATCATCTTTTAAATGAAGGAGGGTTAATTATAAAATGGGTACGAAAAATAAAAAACAAAGGCAATGCTGTTATCACAGTTTAAATGCGCAACAGCTTAAAAGTATAATGATGCCCGATAATTCAAGGATATGGTTGCAAGTAACTGATTAGTCGTGGACACCCCTCAAGAAGCTAATTGCTAATTGCTGGCTGATTAGGAATGGCTGATAGCACATCAAGTAGCTTGCGCGTAGCGCATTAGCTGATATATTAATACTTAAACTTCAGATTTACTTTGTTCAATAATTTTTTTGATTTTTCCAATAAAATATTGTTCAATATAAGGTTTAGTAAAGTAAGCGTTAGCCCCCAAATGCATTGCTAAACGCTGATGTTTTTCACTGCTACGAGAGGTAAGCATTGCTATAGGAATTTTTGATAACTGAGGGTCTTGGCGACGTTGACCAAGAAACTCAAAACCGTTCATATTCGGCATTTCAATATCACAAATTATCATCTGCACTTTGGAACTTTGCCGCAATTGTTCCAAGGCTTCCTGTCCATCCCGAGCCTGTAACACTCGGTAACCTGCTTTTTGCAAGGTCATAGCCAAGGTTCGTCGTAAACCTGTAGAATCATCCACAATTAAAATTGTGGGAATTGGAGCAGTTTTAGCAGGAGTTTGAGTCCGGTTAACCGATGACTTTTTCTTAGTGGTAGCTTCAAGGATATGGGACAAGGTTCTTGGTTGAGTCTCTTCCTGGCTTTGAGCTAAAAATTGCTCTAGCAGGGCGTTACCATCTATCACCGGAATTAAACTACCATCCCCCAAGATGGTACAACCATAGGTATAACTGGGAGCCGCAAGGGCTTTGCCAAAGGGTTTAATCACTAGCTCTTGCTCTGTGATCACGCGATCGATTTCTAACGCAAAAGCCTGCTGCTCTCGACGCATTACTACCAGAGGTAATGCCCAATCTTCAGGAGTGGGGACATAGACTAAAGCTTTGCTAGGAGTGGTTTCCCTGACTGGACAGTTATATTCCAAAAGATCAGACATGGTATAAGTGGGAAGCATTTGTCCGCGCCAGAGCAAAAACCGTTTTGTCCCAGATTTTTGCATCTGATCCCCCTTGGGAACCACAATTTCTTCAATACTGTCTGACGGTAAAGCGATAACAATTGGGCCGACTGTAGCAATTAGTAATTTAGCAATGGTTAGAGTTAACGGCAGGCGTAGGGTAAAGGTTGTACCCTTACCTGGGGATGAGGTAACAGAGATTTTACCTTTGAGAGCTCGAATTTGAGAGCGTACTACATCTAAACCTACTCCCCTACCAGACAGTTCACTGACTTTAGCTGCGGTAGAAAATCCTGGCTCAAAAATCATCTTTAACAGGCGGGATGGGGGAGCTTTAGCAATTTGTTTGGCTGACAACAATCCCTTGACCAATACTTGGTTACGAATGCGTTCAATATTGAGACCTTCACCGTCATCCTTGACTTGAATGATGGTTTGATTGCCTTTATGGTAAGCCCGAATTTCAATTTGTCCTTGCTCTGATTTACCTCGTTTCCGCCGAATTTGAGGGGATTCAATGCCATGATCAAAAGCATTCCGGAGTAAATGTAGTAAGGGGTCATAAAGTTTTTCCAGGACTGCTCTATCCACCAAAACTCCTGTACCACTAAGCTTGAGTTTGGCTGGCTTGTGGTGTTGGGTAGAAAGATCCCGTAAAGCCCGGGGAAAGCGGTTGAGTACTTGACCCAGAGGCAACATCCGCGCCCACATCAGCTCGTCTCGTAGCTGAGAAAGCATTTGCCGCTGTTGTTCCAAGGTCTGATCAGACTGCTGGGCAAATAGGGTTATATCCCCCACGGCTTCTTTAAGCAGCATCATTTCTTCTTGTAGTCCTTGGATCAAAGCATGGACGTTGCTATAGCTATCCATTTCCAAGGAATCAAATAGGGGTTTGTTCAATGGGTCTGACTCACTCTCTAGACTCTTTTGGCCTGACCACGTTACCGATTGCTGGGATAAGTTTCGCTCACCAACAGAATTCGTCCCTTGCTGATTCCACTCATTCTTACTAAGGGAGGCAAAGCTAGGATTTGAGACCATTGATCCAGCACTTGAGGCACTCGCTAGACTCTGATCAGATAAGTCTTGTAATTGACTAACAATGGTTTGACAAAGGTCAAATCTTTGGGTAAGTTCCCGCACTGCTCCTTGTAATTGTTCATTTTGCAGCCCAATACTATTGCGGTTGATCACCAGTTCCCCTACCTGATTGTTCATCCGTTCTAGTCGCTTTAAGTTAACCCGGACTGAACTCTCAGGGGAAATAGAGGTTGGACTTTGGCTGGGATGCTCTGACGGCTTAGAAGTAGCTCGATTAGGTTGAATAGGTTGATGCTGCTGGGATTTACCCGATTGAGTGGATGGGTTAATAGCTAATTCATTGGCTAGGAATGCCGCTGCTGGTAGCGTTGGTGGTGATGGAACATCTGAAGCAGGCATATCCTGGAGCGGTGGCAGGCTTTCAAAGATTTGTTCAATCTTTTCCACTGCGGCTTCCAGGGTTTTTGGGACCTCTAGGGATGAGTTCTTCCGGGGAGCAGAAGCAGTGCTTGATGGATTGGGCGAGTTCGCTACTGGTTTAGATCCTGGGGTAGGGTCAGCCTTAGAGTTACTCAGGTCTTGCTCCGAGCGTTGAACAGTTTCTGCGGTCGGGGAAATGGTTTCCTCTGGGAAAGATGCTTCTTCCTCTTGGACTGGGTTAACTTGATCCTCTGAAGGTGTAGATTGATCAGATGGTAGGTCAAGACTTGCTTGCCCCAAGTCACTAGTTCTGAGATCAGCAACAATCGGTGCGCTCAGAGGAACTTCCTGAGCTGGCAGGTTCACTTGGGGCTGCTGGCCAGTGGTTTCCTGGCCTAGAGCAACGTCTTCAAAGAGTAAGGTCTGTTGATCTTGGTTAAAGTTACTAAAAATATCAGTAACATCAGCTGAGTCGGTAACCTTCCAAGATGGTGGGTCAACAGTTGCTTGATCTAGGTCAGTTTCCTGATCGGCAAGGGTGGGTGAGGTCTCGAAAGTCTCTTCACCTAGTGGATTGAGTTGGGATGGTTCGGTAGCGGTTTGCTCGGATAAGGTAAAGTCATCAAAGGCATTGGTTGCTTCGCCTAGGTTAAAGTCACTAAAGATATCTTCAAATTCAGAGGTGGTATTTAGACTATTTGTGATGTCATTAGTCGGAGCGGCAGGAGCTTGTGTTAAAGCAACTAGAGCAGTCGAGGGATTTCCCCCTTGAGTGCGATCGCCTGCTAGTACAGCAGCTCGTCCTGTTGTAAAATCAGCTAGGGCCAGTTCAATAATTTTCAGGACTTGGTGGGGATTTTGCTCTACTGCCGCTATAGCCGTTTGGGCAATCGCGCCAAATCCGGACAAGTTCAGTAACTCGGCAAAGCCAGCAAATACCTCTGCTTGTGCCTTTAATTCCCCCACGACCTCATAATTTTGGGGATTGGCTAAAACCGCAGCAAGACGTTCTAGTCCCTGAGCCACATCAACCTCAAAAATAGAAGATACAATATCAATACCTAAGTCACCGGAACTAGGAATGTAGTTATCAACCTGTGTAAGGGCATCACCGAGTCGTTCTTCAATCTGGGCATAAGTGGATTGAGCACTGGCTAGCGCTTGCTCTGGGTCAAAATAGCCTTCCTGAATTTGCTGGATGAGGGGGTTCCGGAGGCAGTCATAAGCTTTGAGCAGCAAGCTTTCTAGCTCAGTATCAAGTTGTACCTCGTCGCTGTAGAAAGCCTTGAAGATATCTTCGAGACGATGAGCCAAGGTTTTAATTGCCTCTAGCCCAACACTGGCAGCACCTCCCTTAATGGAGTGAGCGGCTCGCATTAAATCGTGGATTTTAGCCGTGCTTCGTTCTTGCTGGAGATTCAGTAAACCTGTCTCGATCAGTTGCAACAGCTCTGGTGCCTCTTCGATAAAAAACTGATAGGCTTGGTCTTGGATCTCAGAGTGAGTTGCCATGGTTCTTCATTGGTCATTGGTCAAGAGAAAATTGCAAATTGGTCATTGGTCATTGGTCATTGGTCATTAACAACATAACTAATAACTACAATGACACTAACTCACCTTGAACTTGCCTACACTATCTTGCAGTTCCTCAGCCACTGTTAGCAGTTCTTTGAACGAGTTAGATACTTGGCTGACTTCTGTGGATGTTCTATTCGCGATCGCTGCTACGTCAGTCATAGTTTCAGTAACTGAAACGCTTGCTTGGGTTTGATCAACAGCTGTGATGGCAATTGCTTTGACCAATTCATTGATCTTGACCGTTACGGCAGTAATTTGATTCAAACTCTGCCTGGTGTCATCCACCAGTTGAGTCCCAACTACCACTTGCTCAGTTCCCTCTTCCATAGCGGCTGCCACCTCATTGGTTTCCGCCTGAATGTCTGCTACCAGCTTTTCAATTTCCGCCGTTGCCTCCGCCGATTGATGAGCCAACGCTCGTACTTCATCAGCAACTACTGCAAAGCCTCGACCAGCTTCCCCAGCACGAGCCGCCTCAATAGCGGCATTGAGGGCTAACATATTGGTTTGCTCAGCAAAGCCACTAATCAGGTTGACTACCTTAGAAATCTTTTGGGACGATTCCCCAAGACGTTTGACCTTCTTAGCCGTACTACCTACAGTTTCCCGAATCGCCATAAAACCTTCCACAGTGAGGTTCATAGCAGCATCCCCAGCTTCCACCGTCTGAGCTGCTTGTTTGACTGCGGCTTCGGCTTCAGAGGCACTGGCAGCCACAGAGCGAGTTGAGACTGTCATGTCATGAATTTTTTGTAAAGCATTAGCAATTTCCTCCGCCTGTCGTAAAGCTTCTGTGGATAGCTCTCGGATGGCTGCTTCATCTTGAGTAGTGGTGCTAGTGACTTGCTTGGTTGCCTGTTGGACTTGCAGTACAAGTTTCCGCAAGCTTTCGATGGTAGCATTGTAGGAATCGGCAATAGTTCCCAATTCATCGGCAGTGACCTGGGCTCGAATGGTGAGGTCTCCTTTACTTACTGGCTCTACTTCCATCAACAGTTCTAGAGCACGCTTTTGCAGCTCCTCTTTGAGCTGGCGCTGTTCCTGAGCAAGGTTTTCGGCTTCTTGGCGGGCTGCCTCCATTTTTTCTAAGGACATGGCTCGCTCCATAACATTGCCCAGCTGAAGAGATAACTGCGTCAGGAAACTGATTTCAGACTCTTGCCACTGGTGTGGGGCGGTACAATGATGAGCAATAAGTAAACCGTAAAGTGTTTCTCCGTGGACAATTGGTGTCACTAAATTTGCTTTGATTTGCAATCGTTCCATCAACTTCTCGTGGTCAGGATGGAAACCTGCTTCAAAGACATTGTTGGTGGCAATGATACGCCCATGTTTGTAGCCATCAAGCAACTGCTGTGGAATACAAGCATCTTCAATTTTCTTCTCAATCCTATCCTCAACCATATTTTCAATTGCTTTGGGCCAACCGGGTTGAACTGTCTCGAATCCAATGTAGCCACTACCATCAGGATTCAGGCGGTAGATAACTACCCGGTCCGCATTTAACTGATTGAGGGCTGTTTCCACCGCTTCTTGGAAAAGAGCTTTGAGGTCGAGAGATTTGTCCATGGGGGTAGCAGCAAGGTTAATAATGACCTGTGTCCGATTTGCCTCTCGATGTACCAGGTTTTCCTGACTGGTAACACTCTCAGCCATTTTATTAAAGGTCCTAGCTAGCTTACCGATCTCATCGTTAGTGATCAGATTGCTTCGGACTTGGCGTGACCCTTGAGCAAATTGCTCGGCTAAGTTTTGTAGCTGCTGGATAGGTTTAGTAATGGCTCGTCCTAGAAGAATAGCTAGTAATAGATTAGCGGTTAAAGCTAAGATGACTACTACCAACTGTAGGAGTAGCTTGTTGCTGAGCAGGAAGTTGAGTTGAGCTTCTGAGGTTCCCCTTACCAAAAGGGCAACTGGCTTACCACTAAAATTATTTAGCGTCTTGGCAGCGACTGTATAGGTTTGTCTCCCTATATTGATGCGTTTGGTAATCGGATTACCCTGAGCTGTTACCGCTTGATTCAGGAAAGGGGTATCGGGCAAGAAGACGTTCGGTTGAGCTTCTGCTAAATTGGTACTTTCACCCTGATCTAAGGCAGTTACCAAGACGAATTGACCATCGGCTTGACGTAGATATACCGCACTATAACCTCCCCCAAAAGACTTTAGGGTATCCTCGACGATAGGCAGCTTGCCATTGACAATATCCCCAGAAACCAATACTCCCAAAACTGCTCCTGTGTCGGTGGCTCTAATCGGTGTCACGGTGTAGCGAATCAAGAGATTGTTTTGCTGGACAATCCCAGCAGGTAGAAAGGGAGACTCTTTAGCAAGCTCAGACCAGCTGACTAGTTCACTGGTTTTAATTTGCTGAGGATTTTCCAGAACCTGACTGACTAAGTCGTTGGGATCGAAAAACTCCCCAGTTCGATCAGCATTAGCATTGACAATAATTCGCCGATCCTTTCCAACCAACGTGGCATATTCAATCCTACGAGTCTGGATTTCTTGCTGGAGAATATCTTTCACTTGTTTGAACAACCCGGGGGTTAAGGGTTTGCCTTGAGCATGGGTTTGAACCGCTTGAATAATTGCGCTATTGTGAGTTTGTCCCCGAAAGCCAAACCCCATCTGATTAATTTTGATATTATAGATAATATCCATAACCGCCAATTCTGATGTGGCTTGGTTGATTAACTGAGCACGACCTCCTGTAACAATCAAAAAAGCCCCCACACCTGCTAAGCCAACTACGGAGATCACTTCTGACGTCAACAGGGCGAAAAGCTGCTTCCTTTGTATAGGAAGGTTATAAAACCATTGAAAAAATAAAGATGGAAGTTTGTGGGCTGGTGCAACCTTTGACTGGATTAATTGGGGTAGTAGCAGTGATTTACCCAGTTTAGTTTTCCGAGTAAATGTTGACAGAAGCAAAGCTTGGTAGCTGCCATTATCACCATTTTCTGAAAAATTATCAGATAATTTATCTGATAACTTAATATAATTAGTATCAATCTGGTGACCATTGTTATCCTTAAGGGAGTTATTATGAGGAGGGATTTTAGTCATGGAATACGCCCAATTAATTAATTAAAAATAGGTAGTTTATCCTTGTCAAGACGTCCAGGATTTGGACATCGCTGCCACCATTGCCTAACTCGGGGTGACTGAAAAATTTCAGGAGTTACAGCCATATAATTTCCAGTCAATATTGTTGAGCTCACAGTTGCTTTGAAAATGGCAATTAAGAATTAACAATTAACAATTAACAATTAAAAATTAACAATTAACAATTAAAAATTAACAATTAAAAATTAACAATTGACTAAGAACACTAACTCACCTTGAACTTGCCTACACTATCTTGCAGTTGCTCGGCAACTGTAAGCAGTTGTTTAAAAGAGTGGGATACCTGCAACGCTTCTATGGAGGTATGATTAGCGATCGCTGCCACATTAGTCATAGTCTGAGTCACTGAAACGCTTGTTTGAGTTTGCTCAACAGTTACGGTAGCGATCGCTTCGACCAACTCATTAATCTTGACCATTACTTCAGTGATTTGATTCAAACTCTGCCTGGTGTCATCCACCAGTTTTGTGCCTCCTACCACTTGTTCAGTACCAGCTTCCATGGCAGCTACCACCTCATTGGTTTCCATCTGGATTTGTGCCACAATTTTTTCGATTTCTGCCGTTGCTTCTGCTGATTGATGGGCTAAGGCTCGCACTTCATCAGCAACCACCGCAAAGCCTCGACCTTCTTCCCCAGCACGAGCTGCCTCAATAGAAGCATTTAAGGCTAGCAAGTTGGTTTGAGCTGCAAAGTTACTAATCAGGTTAACTACTTTAGAAATCTTTTGGGACGATTCCCCAAGACGTTTGACCTTCTTGGCAGTGCTGCCTACAGTTTCCCGAATCGCCATAAAGCCTTCCACAGTTAGGTTCATAGCAGTATCCCCAGCTTCGACTGTCTGAGCCGCTTGTTTGACTGCAGCTTCAGCTTCAGAGGCTCTGGCAGCCACAGCTTGAGTTGAAGTCGTCATGTCTTGAATTCGTTGTAAGGCTGCAGTAATTTCCTCCGACTGTCGCAAGGCTTCTGTGGATAGTTCTCGAATCGCTGCTTCATCTTGAGTAGTGGTGGTGGTAACTTGCTTGGTTGCCTGTTGCACTTGCACCACAAGTTTGCGCAAGCTTTCAATGGTAGCGTTGTAGGAATCAGCAACAGTTCCCAATTCATCGGCGGTTACACGGGCACGGATCGAGAGGTCTCCTTTACTAACTGGGTCTACTTCCATCAGCAATTCCAGTGCTCGTTTTTGAAGCTGCTCTTTAGCCGTCCGTTGCTCGGCTTCAGCAATTCTTTGCCGTTCCAAGAGGTTGATCCGGTCAAGGGTTACTCCCACTTGGTTAGCTACTTGGGTTAAGAAATCGATTTCTGAGGCTTGCCAGGTCCGAGGTTCACTGCATTGGTGAGCAATTAATAAGCCTAAGAGTTCCCCTTCAACGAGAATCGGGGTAACTAAATTGGCTTTGACCGCAAAGGGTTCTAACTGTTTCAGGTGACACCGGTTCAGACCAGCTTCATAAATATTGGGTGTTGCCTTAACTCGACCTTGGATGTACTTATCCACGTAATTCTTTGCAAAGCAAGGGTCAGCAATTTCCGCACCGAGAGCCTGGGGCCAACCCGCAGCTACGGATTCAGCAATGACAGTACCTTTCCCATTGGGGTCAAAGCGATAGACAACCACTCGATCCGCATCCAGCCCTTGTCGGCTCCCTCGCACTACCATATCCAGGATCTCTTGGAGGTCAAGGGCTTGAGTTAGCTGAATGGTAATGTCTTTGAGTTGCTTAGCACGCTTAGCCTCAAGGCTTTGGTCTTGTACCAGAAGTTTAATCCGGGCTACTAGTTTATTAAAGGTGTGAGCCAGGGTTTGGGTTTCTGCGGTACCACTCGGTTGAGCAATCGCATCTAAATTACCCGCAGCCACCTCCTTGGCTGTATCAGACAATTGACTTAGAGGAGCAGATAGGCGGCGGGATAAAAGCAGAACAACGACCAGAGTCACTGCTCCCAAGGCTAGGGCTATAAAGACAAACGCTAAGATTAACTCATTACCAGCGTTTTGCTGTTCTGATTTGTCCACGGAAGCAACGGATACCCAATCCGTTTGTGGGTTAGTCACAATGGTATAGAACTTATCTTTATAGAGGAAGTAAACAATTTTTACCTGCTTTCCCGTTTTATTCGTATAGGTCGAAAGTCTTGCTTCCTTTAGTGAATACTTAGCTTTGAAGCGATTGAAGTCTTGCTTAGTATTAATAGTTAGCTGGGTCGGTGCCTGGACTAAAAACTTAGCAATCTCCCAAACTGCTTCACCCCCAATGATCTCCTCCTGATCCAGACTACCTTGAGGGGTGAGCGTACTAATTACCATGCCTTGGCTAGTGTCTATCAGCTGCACTTGTTGGGAACCCATCAATCCGATATGTTCTAGATAAGGGAACAGTTGCTCTAATTGATTCATCGGTAGCACAGCTTTAATTACCCCAAGAAATTCTCCTGATTGAGGATCCTTAATCGCCTGAGCTAGATCAAAACCAAAGACATTAGCTGAATCATCAAAGTCCAGTTCACTGACCCAACGGCCTTGACGCTTAGCTTGTTGCCACCAGTCTTCATCCCTTTGCACAAAGTCAGAGGTAAGATTACTATAAGCAATGTTGTACCCATACCGGTCAGTGACAAATAATTCCCCTAGACCTACATCCTTGACGATTTTCTTTAAGTAACTATTGAGTTGTGGATTGGGTTGGAGGAGCTTTGTGTTTTGAAAACGTAATTCAATCTCGTGAATAGCCAGTTTCTCAAGTTCTTGCTGTTCTGCGGTTTTGCTACCAGCATGAGCTGCCTTGATGACTAAGGGATTACTAGCTAATAAGGTGGGTACGGTAAAGGTATCCTTAATCAGTTGGCTAGCTGCTTCACCAGCAATTAGAGCTTGCTCCTGCTGCTGTAATTTATTTCGCTCTTTGTCATGGTCGTGAACAATTCTGTAACTTACTAGACTAGCCAGAGTCAGAGGAATCAATACCGTTGGCATAATCGTTGTCAACAACTGGCGGCTGAGAGTATTTTTATTCTTCTGATTTTTTTTTTCAGTTTTAACCAGTTCCAGAAGCTGATCTCCTGGGTTGATATCTTGGTCTGGCAAATGGTTTACCTCGGTATCAGTTTCTGTTAACTCTTGAACAACCCGCAATTTAACGTTAGGAATAGTTGACTCAGGCAAGAGTGTCTTAACCAGCGCCTTTTGGGATTTTACCATATCATTATTATTTGTATTGTTGGCATTATTATTATAATGAAAAGTATTCGTTTATTTTTTATAAAACACTTATTTTTTATCCCAGTATTTTTTTTATTACTGTTATAAGTAATTAACGAATCATCATCTATAATTAGTTGTGATGATTGATTATGGAATAATACGTTCAGGTTACCGTCGCTGAATAGTAGGATTAAAACTTGGTATCAAAAATTAGTTTGCCATCAAAAACTACTAGCATTTCACCACCATGTTTCAGCCAATATCCCTGTAAAAACTTTGCCAATTCAGGATTCAGGCTTGATGATGGCAGAGGTTGAATCAAATCGGGATTGCACCATTCAATGTCCTCTACCCGGTTGACGACCAACCCTAGCATTTGGTTGTATTTAATGGACTTAGAATCATGAGACTGGATATGCAACACTAAGGAGGTGTAGTGTGATGTGTTTACCGGTTGCTGATGCCAAGGAGTTAATCCTACAATGTGTCCGAGATCGACCATCCAAAGAACTTCACCCCGCCAGTTGTAAACACCCATCACCCAAGGTGGCATATGGGCAATTGGAATAATTTGACCAACAGCAATGGTCAGCACTTCAGTCAGCTGATTAATTGGCATTAAAGCAGTAGTATCAGGTACCAGATGAAACCGCAGAAACTGCTGTCTAATTTCATTCGCAGCAGTTTCAGTGGCTGATGACGGGGAAGCTAATGCTGGGACAAACTTGGATACCATGATGATCTCTCTTTCTTTATAGCTCAGATTTAGCCCTTGACCAGTTGGTTAATGATTTTTAGGAGTTCTGCGTTATCAACAGGTTTATACAGGTAAGCATCTGCTCCCTGCTTCAACGCCCAAAATTTATCCATTTCAGTATCTTTGGTGGAGCAGATTATCACAGGTATTTGGCTTGTCTTAGCTTCATTTTTAAGGGTTCGACAAATTTCAAAACCACTGCGATCCGGAAGGACAACATCAAGGACAATCAAATCCAGCTGATTACTGCTAATTTTTTCTAGGGCTTCTGAGCCATTATGGGCAGTTAATACATTAAACCCATTTTCCTTGAGATAACCTCTGAAAATTTCTAGATCAGTTAATGAATCTTCAACAATTAATGCGGTAACCATTTTTATCCGATTTAAATAACTCTAAAATTATAATCAAGTAAGCAAGTGTTTAAACATATTTTTTTGTAAACACTTAAATTTCGGCTATCTAGTCAATTATAATTAACTTGTTTAAGATGTTTAATCATAACGCTCAATACTTCTTCAGGATTGATGGGTTTACTCATAAAATCTGAGGAGCCAACCATCTTCGCTCTCACACGGTCGATGATGCCGTCGTTACCGGTCAAAATTACGATCGGAGTATTGCGGAAAAAGGAGAGCCTGCGCAATTGACCGCAAATTTCATAGCCATTAGCATTGGGCATGACCAGATCTAAAAATATCAACTCTGGCTTAGTAGCTAACAAAGTAGCGATCGCCCTAAGTGCATCATTAATAGCCACAAAGCGATAGCCTTCTGAGGTAAGAATTTTTTCCATGCTTTGGCAGATCAGGGGACTATCATCCACACATGCAATCAAAGGTTTCTGCTCAGGTACAATTTTGACCGATGTTTCGTTCGGAGGTAGTGAAACTGGAGCAGGTAAATCCGGAATATCTATCAGTTCCACTAATCCTGATTGCAGGTGAGGCAGAATGGAGAGAGTAACTGCCCTAGCATCCCGTTTCATTAGTATGGCCAAGTCTCGTAGGGTATATTGTCCATTCAACAGCTTGGTCATAGTTTGGTAAGCCTGAGGGGATGTTTTAACTCTCAATTGCTCCGGCTGCCTGATAATTGGTGCCCGATTAGGGCAGCGGTCTGCCACACGAGCACTTTGCCAAGCTTCCCAAAGTTGATCAGCGTCATGGATGACTTGCTCTGCGTCAATCAAGACCAGTGGTTTAAATAATGATGATAATGATGATGAGGAATCTGGTTTGATTTGATAGGTGATCTGCATGCCTTGGGTAACATCAAAAAGTATTTCTACCATGACAGACTGAATCATTTTGACGGCTTGATCACGGGTAACCTTATGCAGATCTACCCATAGGCATAGCAAATGATAGTCCCAACATACATTGACATCTTCCCAATTGGTATTAGCTAGATCCTCTTGCAGTGATGAAAGCTGAGCAGATGTCTGAGGACAGTGAATGAGTAGGTTTCTACGCCACCGTCTGACTGGATGAGTCCCTCCGGTAGCATACATCAGGCGACCCATATAAATGTGAAATATCCATTCTTGTTTACTAGGATCACTTAGAATGAGTTGACCGCTAAACCGAGGCTGCTTTAAAATTTCAAACAACCCAGCTTGTTTGACGGAAGTAAACTCTTTGATTGGAATTAGAGGATAATTTTGTTCTATCGCCATCATTGCCTTTGGTTTACCTGATTGCCGTTGTCAGCAAAACTGATTGTCCTAGTGCTGCCATTACCGGAATAATTTGCGGATTGGGAAGAGGCTTTCTTAACCATAGGCAAGAAAAAACACCGGGAACAGTTAAAGACTTTCACCGAGATGCACAAGTAACCTATGATTGATCAGGTAACTGCTAGCTCAATGCTACAGAATTTTATGAGGTTGATGTATCCGTGAGTTTACACAAATTACACGATATAGACTATGGGGTATTTACCCATTGACCGAAGTTTTTGATTATTTATGACCTTCTATGCCAGAAAACTACTGAAATGTATGACTCTTGCCACTGAGCCATGTTGCCATCTTGGCAGGGATTTACAAAAATTTACTGGTTAGTTAATGTTAGTTAATTAAAAGTCTATGAGTTACACTGGCTTTATGACTTTGACTGTAAGCATTCAGAAGAACGCGCTACACCCATGAAACCCTTGCCCTATTAATTTCTGGAAGCTTTTTAAATCAAGAGAGTATGCCCATGGAATAGTTTTCGTGGCTGGCGCTTGCGATCAGGTCTTCTTCGAACCCAAGGTTGGGAGAAATAACAATGACCAAAAACCCACACCTTACAATTTCTATGCTCTCGCACGTGATATTACTTAAAAGTTCTCTCGGCATGATCTTCTATGGTCTCTATTGCTCGCAAAAACCTCTGGGCAGACATCCCTCGCTTTCTGGTGGCTCAAGCAGGAATTATGTTTGCCGTTAGCCTAGTCACCATCCAAACTGGTATACTCAACGGGTTCACTCGCTCTACAGTTCTTCTGATTGAGGGGTCGGAGGCAGATATATGGGTAAGTTCTGAGCGAATGGTTCAGTTTGAGCTAACCGAGCCACTTTTAAAGAATCAGCTGGATCAAGCCCAACGAGTCAAAGGTGTGGAGCGAGCAGAAGCACTACTCATGGGGTCAGGTCGATGGCGTCCTCTTAAGGGAGATACCAGTCCTGTTACGTTGATTGGATTTGACCTAGGGGGAACACTGTTCCAACCCGGAAAAATCACTCGGGGTAGACTGAAGACCCTTAAGGAGCCTTATACCATTATGGTGGATCAAAGCAGATTACCGACGCTCAATGTGAAAGATATCGGTGATACCGCTACGGTTAATTTCTTGCCTGCTCGATTGGTCGGCTTAACCACAGATAGTCAATCCCTTGTAGCTAGCCCATTCTTATTTACTTCCTTAGAAAATGCCAATACCTATATCAACACCAGCTATACCTCTAAGCTTAACTGCACTGTAGAATCTTCAGATAATTTGCAGTGTACCACTATTTACGAAAAGTCAAAGTCTTTGAATAAGTCTGATGAGTCGGAGATTCCTGAACCTACACCTTTGAGCCTAACAGACCCCATTACCTATATCATGGTAAAGGCTAAACTAGGTCAGGATCTTGAGGAACTCAAGCAGAATTTAGACGCTGCTTTACCCGGGACTCGTGCTTATACGAAGGTTGAGATGGCACGCAAGACCCGAAATTACTGGCAGGTGCGAACAGGTCTTGGTTTTGTATTGGGTCTAGGTGCTGTTGTGGGAGTGATTGTTGGCATGGTAGTTGTCACTCAGATTCTCTACGCCTCGGTTTCTGACCATATCAAAGAGTTTGGTACCCTAAAGGCGATGGGCGCACCGGACCGGTTTATTTATAGTGTTATTGTGGAACAAGCATTGTGGATGGCTGTTCTTGGTTATGTGCCTGGTATGCTCCTTTGCTGGGGGTTGAGTGTATGGGTTAAATCAAAAGGAATTATTCTTTTAATCACACCATTATCTGCCACAGGTGTTTTTGGCATAACTGTGGTAATGTGTGTAACTTCGGGTTTGTTCGCTATCCAAAAGGTGACTCGTATTGATCCAGCTATTGTATTTAAAGCATAGAAACCTTTTTGAGTCAATCCCTTCGCGACCATTCAAAATTATCAATTCAAAATTCAAAAATACCCCCCGAATTCATTCGTGGGGGTAGAACATCGGGAGCAGGTCAAAGAAGCCGAACAAATGAACTACTTGACAAAAAAACAAAAATTATGTTAATAAGCCGGTATTAGTTGCAGAACAGATCAACTATGTACCATATGAGCAAGCAATTACCCATGAGGGGGCTATAGTAATGGTAAAAATATTCGGCATTTCTGACATGCTCCCCCTATTACCTATTACCCATTACCTATTACCCATTCCCCATTCCCCATTCCCCATTCCCCATTCCCCATTCCCCATTCCCCAGATAAGCGTACTAATGTTGCTGCATAAGTGACATGCTCCCTCGAACATCGCTTCGCTGCCATTCAAAATTATCAATTCAAAATTCAAAAATACCCCATAAATTAATTAAGGTGCTGGTATTAGGTGTCAACAATTCAAAATTAGAAAGCTATTCATTTTGAATTTTGAATTTGGCATCTTTAATTCAAAAATGGTCAGATCATTTCTAGTTTAATACTTATCAGTACTTATCATTATTTGTTGTTAATTGTAAATTGTTAATTGACCCTTGACCATTAACAATTTAAAACTAACTACTTACCTGAATACGAATTGATTAACTGGACTCGATATCACCCAGTTCTAAAATTGAACTATTAATAGTTTAAAAAATTTAGTAAACTGGGATATTATGACTATTCTCGCTCAGCAATTAATTGGTTAGTCACTTCCATGACTGCAGGAGGCAAGGTGAACCCACCTTCAGATTTCTCCACTAGGGATCGCTGTCTCAAGGAGGCCAGAGCCCTGAGTAATTCCTGAGGCGATATCTCCAGTAATTCATCCTGTAATTGAGTTAGGATTACAGGTTCTTTGTGACTAGCCATGGTATATATAATTTTATGTTCCAAATCTGATAACCGATCTAAGATTTCTTCGATAAAGTCACTAACGTCATGGGTAAATAGGGTAGTTGCCAAAAAATCGGTCACACTGCCATCAAAAACTTCTTTGATGGTTATGGCAACAAGTTTTAACATCAAGGGATTCCCACGATACCCCTTAATTAAATAGTCCCAGTTTTTCTGCCCAGACAATCCTTTTTCCTGCAAAATATATTGCGCGGCTTCCCCTAAACCTTCAAGTTTTAAGGAACGCACAGGTGAAGTCTCTCCTTCAAGTAACGAAATTTCGCTGAGTTTCTCCTGACTGGTAATCAACAAACAGCTTTGATGGGGTTCTTCTCCCCAGCGTCTGATCAATTCACCATAGCCTTCATACCCTTCTCGGTAGATGCCGGCAAGTGTACCAATCTGTAGAATAGATTCGGCACCGTTGAGGACTATCAAACAACGGTGTTGGCGGCAGTACTCAATTAGTTGGGAGATAAGCTCCTTGGTAGTTTGAGAACTAGGGACTGGGTTTAACCCTCCTGCTGTTTCATATCCTACAGTTTCTAGGGGCCCAGATAAAGATTGGAGCAGTGCTGCTAGGATATCCTCTAACCGTGGTGCCTGACGTAAGGAACGCCATACCACATACTTGAACTGATCCTGAATTTGTTTAGCCAGCTTCACTGACAAGGTGGTTTTACCAATCCCTGCCATACCCTGTAGTGCCACCAAGCGGCAACGATCTTTAACAATCCATGTTTCTAACTGGCGTAGTTCTTCAGTGCGACCATAGAAAACAGAAACATCTGGTGCCTCACCCCAATCCATGTGCTTGGGGTTTGAGGATTGGACAGTAGAGATAGGGGTATAGCTTCTGCAGTTAGAGGAGATATCCTGGGTTTCTAGATGAGTCTGATAGCGATTGACCAGCAGCTGTTGCAGTTTGGTTAGCTTTACAGGCCCTGTACCCGATATAGGAAACTTTTTGTAGACCTCGCTGAGTCTTTTGCGCACTGCATGTTCACTAATGTTGAGGATGTTTGCGATCGCGTTTGTCGATTGACCCTCCATCGCCAAAGCCACAACCTCCAGCTCGGCTTTAGATACACCGTGTTCATTTGCGATCGCTTTTAGAAAGTCATAGGGAATCACAGTTGCACGCTCATACTCATAGAAACCTGATAGTCCATTTTAAATCCTCTTTCTGAGAACTGCTTGCCATTTTGGTCATTGATATGAGTCTTACCTCCCAGTTGTGTCCCGATCAATTCAAACCCAACTCTGGCAGAAAGACTTTGTCAAACCCCTATGGTTGATGCATTTGCTGCCGGTTCGTGTTTCTTAAATCCATCACAGATGTAAGTCTGTTGGTCAGACCCTCCTCAAAAACTATGGCTAGGGATATCAACGAGGAGGGGTAACTTCAGTCATCATAGGAAGAACCTGAGTTCGACCTAACCCTGAAAGCCTTAATCTATCCTAGTCTCTGAAAGCCTGTATCCCTGCGCGTGATTTTTTCTGGAGTGTACCCTGATCTCGAACTCACGTGAACAGGGGACTCACAACCGACCTAGAATCGCTTGCTGTGTACTACCAGTTCTAGTTCCCGTTAAATACTCACTCTGCTAAAATTCATTGTTATGAGTTAAACATAACAATGAATTTTAACCTGAGTTCAACGTAACGCTGAAAGCCTTAATCTACCCTAGTTGCCCAAAGCTTATATCCCTGACTCTTTCGTGGAGCGATCGCTGATATCGAACTCAGGTTGAGCAGGTTTTTTGTTGCCCTTCACCACTGACTAATGACTGTGGACTTGATCTGAGTAAACAGATCTGTGATCAGCCAATGTTCTGGGCACAATTGACCCTGGCAAACCTTATAGACCTGGCCATTAACTGCTAAAAACCGATTTCCCTTGGCAGTAATGATCGTCATTTTCCAGTTAATGGTGCAATGGGGAAGCGAAAATAGCGTTAAATACAGCCGAGGTTTAGTAAAAGATTAGATTAGGCGGTTGACATCCTCACCGTCCTAGAAGAACGGTGATTCCTAAACCTCACGATTTGGTTTGGTGCTTCAATGCAACAGCCTCCACCCTAAGCGGGGTTTTATGGTCTTACGTTCGCGACCCAGACTATCCGGTGCAAGTCCTGCGGTTTTCATGTATCGAGAATTTCTGCGAAAAGTCTTGATGTACTTTTTGATTCGAGAGTTGGCCTTCCATTGCCCTGTCATCTTTTCCCGGTCTACCGATTTTGCTGCGCCGCCAGGTTACTGGACTTTGCTCGTATAGGCTGTCTGTTCGCGAAGCGTGACCTTTGGTCAATCCATCGTCTCGGGTGGGTCATTGACCATCTTTATGGTAACATCAAGCCGTCCTATAAGGACGGGGTTTCAGACCCAATTTTTTTGATGAATCTCAAAGAACCCGCCATAAATCGATTAATCAAGCAGCACAATGGTTCAACGATTACTATCTAGTATCGGTTTCACCACTAAAAAGCCAGCACCAAATGCGCTCAAGACAATTCCCAAGATGGCTATAACCAACACCCAGCCATTGACATAGGACACTGCCTCTGGCTGCGAACTTCGCAGGGAGCGATTGTCTTGTTGTTCAATCACTAAAGTTTCTCGATAGGAAGAGGGAGGGGTTTGAGGTTTTATCTGAGGTGGGGAAAATTCACCCCCTGGGATAGTTGTAGCGGTGCGCTGGGATGGAATTGGTGGAGCTTGACGGGATTCCGGCTGCTTTACTGGCTGAGGTCGATGGACTTCAGCTGGACTCACTGGTTCTAAGGAATTGATCACCTGCTGTAGATGCAGAGCTGAATTAATAACTTTTTTAACTTCCTGTCGCAGCTGCTGGTGTTGTTTAACTAAATGCTGATTTTGAGAATGGAGAGAGTCCAACATCGCCTGTGTTGCTTGCAACTCAGCTGCTAGTTCCCGGTATACAGAAATTGGTACTGACGGACAGTATGTATTCGATTTGTTTGCCGATGTTGAACTAGGGTAACGATCGCTACTGGATTTGGGCATAGGGGGGTTGGTTCGGTGATTAGAAGTCATAAGTATAGCTAAACTTCATCCAAGGCAAGAATAGTTGAAATTTTAATCTGTGGGCAGCCCTTGTTGGCTCAAAGCTAGGGATATAGTCAACAAAAACTCCTGCTCCATAGTCTGGCTGATTCAGCCTATTGATAGTGATAACCGAAAAAAGTTTCCCATGGGTTCAGGCTCAGGAGCAATGTCTAGGGAAGTTTTCACGCCTAGTAGTAAAATCAGCAATTACCAAGGTGACCGACAACAGTCTTGCCTTGGCTATAGGTTGCTTTGCTTTACTTCCATGCCATCTGGTTTGTGCCAGTTTTTTTCTACTCCTTTGGTCCTCTAGGAAAACGACGCCGTTGCAGGAATTCTGGAATATCTAATCCTGGTCTACTCTTAGGCTCAACCTTGGGTGTAGGGGGCATCGGTGTAGGAGCAATCGGTCGGCGATTCAGGGGAGTTTCCACGGATTTAGGTGCAGACTGGGCTTCTCCGGTAAATCCCGTAGCAATCACAGTAATTCTAATTTCACCCTGGAGCTTATCATCAATTACTGCTCCAAAGATGATATTGGCATTGGGGTCAACCACTTCATAAACAGTTTCTGCTGCTGAATTCACTTCATGGAGGGTCAGATCACTGCCACCAGTAATATTTAAAACTACCCCTCTAGCCCCTTCAATAGAAGACTCCAGCAGAGGAGAAGAAATGGCAGCTACTGCTGCCTCTCTGGCTCGGGATTTTCCAGAACCCATCCCGATGCCCATCAGAGCCGAACCAGCATCTGCCATCACCGCTCGCACATCGGCAAAATCCACATTCACCAAGCCAGGAATAGTAATAATATCAGATATCCCTTGTACCCCCTGACGTAGGATATCATCAGCTACTTTAAATGCTTCTTGAACAGGAGTCTGTTCTGAAATCACTGACAAGAGTTTATTATTGGGAATAACAATTAGGGTATCGACTCGACTCCCCAGAGCGGCAATTCCTTCCTCGGCTTGGGAAGTACGGCGGCGTCCTTCAAAGGTAAATGGACGAGTGACCACTCCCACGGTTAAAGCACCCATCTCTTTAGCAACTTCTGCTACAATCGGGGCAGCTCCTGTACCAGTACCACCCCCCATCCCAGCAGTAATGAAAACCAGGTCAGTGTCTTCGAGAGCCTGGGCAATTTCCTCCCGGGATTCTTCAGCGGCTTTTTGACCAATGGCTGGGTTCCCTCCTGCTCCCAACCCTCGGGTCAACTTCTGCCCCATTTGTAAGCGTTGGGGGGCTGATGATTGGGCTAGTGCTTGAGCATCTGTGTTAATTGACCAGAACTCTACTCCACTGACATCACTGGCAATCATGCGGTTAACTGCGTTACCACCACCCCCGCCAACACCAATAACCTTGATTTTTGCAACGCTACCTGGCACGATATTGTCACTCCTAGTTTCTTCCCTGGGTATGCGATTAGAATCATAAGTTTGACCGAATTGTAATACAGAGTTACTAAAAGGATGTGTATTGTCGGATCCTAATGAAAGATCTGCTTCTGCGATGATTTTAGAACTTTGAGCAGCAAGCCCTAGTTGACTATTAAGCGTCATTGCAAGAGGTGAGGGTAAGTGTTTATCTTTATCTTTATAAGTTATATGTAGCAGTCTGAGTTAACTATAGAGTAAGTTGATTGAAAAACCAAAGACCCTGGCAACGGCTGGGTCTATACCCGATAACTGACCTGAAACAAAACATAGGTTGCTGGAAATATCGCCTCGGTTTAGCCGTCAGAGTAGGCCTCTACACTTGTCTGACCTTCTTAGTTATCCTTATTTAACTCGCGATTGCACACTGTCATGGTCTGTAATCATTTGAATCGATGGTAAGTCTGGGTTTTGCAGGTCAATGTAAGCTATTTTGCTCTTTTGTGTGCGCTTCGGCAATTCTCGCATCTGATCTAGAACTCTCAGTTGGGTGGGGAAGCTTTCACTGTAAGGACCTAAATGTACATTTCCTAACTCGGTTTTCAGAATTAAGTTGGCTGGATTTCGCCAATCGATCTCGAAAACTTTGACAGCCGAATGACTCACAGCTTGATAAACATCGAACCAGTAAGGGCGATAAACGGAATTTTGACCAATCACTTTCAAGTTCGGCAACTGCAGATTGGCCGAGAGTGGTTCGTAACTGCTCTTGGGGCTCCAGATCCCTTGCTCATCGACTAAACCCAACGTTGGGGTAGAGTTTTTAGTTTTTCTGGTTTGGGGCTTACTCTGCTCAGCAATAGCCACTGGTTGACGCTCTCTAATTTGTATTGTCAATCCTGGTGGTATGAGTTGACGGCTAACTAGAGCCGAAGCAATAGGAGCTTCAGATTCCAAAAACTCGGCAAGGACGTGGGGTTGTACTTGCAGTAAAGACTGGGGATAGGATAAAGGCAGCAGGGAGCGTATCGCTTCAGCAGAAAGCCAATAATTCCCTTGAATCTTGATTTGTTCTGGCTGACGAATCATCCAATCTGGTAAAGTTATTGCCCAGAGTAAACTTCCAGCGATACCGCCCACCAAAAGTGTACGCCAAATCTTTTGATAAAATTTAATGCGGCGTGTCCGTCGCAGTTGTTTGCGTCGATTAGACAATTGTGATTCAGAGACTGATGCGATGTTGCTCATCTACTACCGATCAATCGACAGAGTACATTTATGACTTGAAGTAAGCCTGACAATTGGCGTGTGGGCGTTTGCGCTGCGGCGCGATCGCTTCACGCCAATCTACCCAAAAATCTGGGGAACGACAAGGTTTGAACTTTGCAATTCCTGACTGAGCACCAAATACTTTTTTTAATTTAACCACTACTAGGTTCCCACGTTTTATACTTAACAGGTTCCATCAGCCTGATCGGAAAAGGCATTGGTGCCTAATCAGTCCTCTATAGTTAACTCATCCCACGTACCTTAGTCGTGGGATGGGTCAGTGATTAGGGATTAGTCTTTTACAAAAGACTAATTACTGGGGACGCTTTCTATCTCACCCTGTTGAAGGAGTGGGCTTTCTAACCGCCTTCTGTAAACCACAACCATCACCACAACGGTGGGAGGTTAATTTATGGAACTGCATCTACCAAGATTTTTCAAAGCGTGTAACCCAGCTAAAACCTTAGATATGGGTAATCCAGAAGACCATCCATACTATATCGATTTTTCCGCTGTCAGGGGAGGAAAGATTATCGAAGCTTTAGGACGAACCATTACCCGTCTGTCACCAGATGAACCGACCTGTCAATTGTTTACTGGTCATATTGGCTGTGGTAAGTCTACTGAGTTGTTAAGACTTAAAGCCGAGTTGGAAAAGCAGCAATTTCATGTTGTTTATTTTGAGTCCTCTCAAGACCTAGACATGGTGGATGTTGATGTCAGTGACATTTTACTGAGCATCGCTAGGTCAGTGTGCGAAAGCCTAGAAGCTATAAGCATACAGCTCAGACCCACTTACTTTAGTAAATTATTTAATGAAATCAAAGACTTTTTGCAAACTCCGATCGAGTTTTCAACAGAAGCCGAATTTTCCGTAGGCATTGCCAAGATTACAGCCAGAAGTAAAGACAGTCCTCAGCAACGCCAACTGCTACGACAGCACCTAGAACCCCGCACCCAAAGCATTTTGAATGCCATCAACGAAGAAATTTTACAATCAGCGATTCAGCAGCTGAAGTTGCTTGGCAAAAAGGGTTTGGTGGTGATTATTGATAATCTTGACCGAGTTGATAATCGCTCGATGGCTTCAGGTCGTTCCCAGCCAGAGTATCTGTTTATCGACCGTGGTACTCAGTTAAGGCGTTTGAACTGTCATGTAGTTTACACTCTACCCTTGTCCTTAATGTTCTCCAACGAGTACGAAACTCTCAAAAATCGAGTCGGTGGTGGTGTGGCTCCCAAAATTTTGCCCATGGTGCCCATACAGTTAAGGGATGGTCGTGACTATCCAGAAGGTATGGCACTGCTGCGACAGCTATTGCTAGCCCGAGCTTTTCCAATGGTTGATCCTCAACAGCGACTAAACCTGATTCCACTAGTATTTGATAGCCCAGAAACCCTTGACCGGATGTGTCGCATTAGTGGCGGTCATGTCCGTAACTTGTTAGGGTTGCTCTATAACTGTTTGCAACAGGAAGACCCGCCCTTTTCCACGAGTTGTTTAGAGGGTGTGATTAAGGGATACCGAGATGATTTGACTCTGGCTGTTGAAGATGAAGAGTGGAAGTTGCTATCTCAAGTCGTGCAACAGCAGTCCGTCAAGGGGGAACAAGAATATCAAACCTTGTTGCGCAGTATGTTTGTCTATGAATACCAAGATGAACAAGGGCGCTGGTTTGGGATTAACCCAGCGTTAGCAGAAACAGAAAAGTTTCGGTCTCTAGTTCTTTGACAAGGCTAAAATCCCTTGAGTTCCAAGGGATTTTGCCAGAGAAGGGGGTGTAGGGTCGTCAGGTTCAGGGTGCAAAGTTTGGGGTGTTCTGGAAAATTGAGATGGACTATTGATATCGAAATTAGAACTAAACCGAATTTATTAGTTTGCTCAGAACACTTTTGCTTATCATTTTTTTGTTACCTTACCTGTCAATCACCCTTTTCTTTTTGAGGGGGAACTTCAGTCTCAACCCTTGGTATGACATTAGTTTAGCCTTCAGGTTCACCCCCGTCAGGTAAGGTACATCCCCTCATGTATAACCTAGCACTTACCACCTACTACTTGGTTCAAAGGGACAAATTTTCTCCCTAATTGAGTTGAAAACTAATCTAGTCAGGACAACCGCAGCCTTTACAGGTAGAGCTGGGGGGGCGACGATATGGCTTGAAACGATTGATACGTCAAGAGTGTAACGATCTGTGATAGAAAAAGATAGGTCTCAAATTGTCAATAAGACCTATCTGTTGCAAATGTTACCCTTATTCTATCA
>NZ_JAAHHE010000009.1:0-37245 GCF_010692525.1 Moorena sp. SIO3B2 | reverse complement strand
TAATTGTCAAGGGTTTTTATAAATTTTTTTTCCGGGGGTAATTTTAGTATAAAAAAAAGTGAATGCTAAATTATCAGCTATCAGCTATCAGCTATAGCAAAGGAAACAGGTGTACCTGATAGTTATGAAAAACGCTGTGAACATTTATTATCTGAATGGTTGCGATCAGAGATTGATAATTTTTCAAATTTGTTCAGATATTACTTGACTAGATCTAGCGATTGGCAGATCAGTTAATTATAAAAATGGTGCACAAAAAAATTAAATGGCTATAGACTAATAAGTACCACCTACTTATTGTACCCTAGCCGCCATGTCTTTGACTCAAGAATTAAAAACGGCAACAGAAACGCCAACAGAAAAGGCAACAACTGTACCGGAAGATGTTATATTTCCCCCTAGGGATTTATTCAGTGACGAACCACCTTTGGAAACTGATCTACATCGACTACAAATGACCCTACTCATCCAATGCCTAGAGTGGTTGTGGGATGAGCGTGATGATTTCTATGTCTCGGGAAATCTGACTATTTATTACAGTCCTCGACAACGTAAGTCTGAAGAATTCCGTGGGCCTGACTTTTTTGTGGTGCTGGGAACTGAGCGCAAACCTCGGAACAGTTGGGTAGTGTGGCAAGAAGAGGGGAAGTATCCGAATGTGATTGTAGAAATTATTTCCCCTACCACAGCAGATACGGACCGAGGATTAAAGAAGCAAATCTACCAGGATACATTCCGTACTCCCGACTATTTCTGGTTTGACCCCAACACCCTGGAATTAAAGGGCTTCCACTTGGTAGATGGTTGTTATCTCGAACTTGAGCCTAATCAAGAAGGTTGGTTGTGGAGTCAACAGTTGGCACTATATTTGGGAATTTATGACTCAAAATTACGTTGGTTTACTCCAGAAGGACAACTAGTTCCTGCCCCTACTGAAGCAGCCGAACTCGAAAAGCAACGAGCCGAACAAGAATGTCAGCAAAAGCAACAAGCTCAGGAGCAATTAGCTCAAATGGAGTCATTGTTAGCTCGTTATCGAGAACAGTTCGGTGATTTCCCTCAGTGATATAGCATTTCTCATAGCTATGAGGTACACATAATTTTTATCCTGTTCCCTACTCCCTACTCCCTACTCCCTAAAACCCATAATTCTATACCTCACCCCATTGATATAGCATTACACATGAAGGTCAGGACATTCCTAAACTCCGAAACTTAGTCATAGCTGACTTCTGACTTCTGACTTCTGACTTCTGACTTCTGACTTGCGCGTAGCGCCATAACTGCTATATTTGTAATGAATGTAATTGTGTATAGGTTCCTTCTTTCTGCAGCAGTTGAGGGTGATTGCCAACTTCTACAATATGCCCTCGTTCCATAACTACAATCCGGTCAGCCTTCCGAATCGTTGACAGGCGATGAGCTACTACAAACGTTGTGCGGTTTTCCATCAAGTGTTCCAAAGCGTCCTGAATCAAAGCTTCCGAAGCAGTATCTAGAGACGATGTTGCTTCATCGAGAACTAACACCCGTGGATTACGAATTAAAGCACGAGCAATAGCTAGTCGTTGCCGTTGACCACCAGAAAGTTTTGCCCCATTTTCCCCAATTAGAGTATCAAGTCCCGAGGGCAATTCCTGAATAAATTCTAAGGCATTGGCATCCTGAATCGCCTTGATTAACTGCTCTTCATCCAATTGTTGACTGCCGTACACAATATTCTCTCGCACCGTACCTTCAAATAAGATAGTCTCCTGGGAAACCACTGAGAGGAATTTCCGATAGGTCTGTAGGTCTAGGCTACTCATATCCGTACCATCTAGTAAAACTCTTCCGGTCGTGGGAGCCATGAAACCAATAATCAGACTTAATAAGGTCGATTTTCCGGCTCCGGATGGTCCGACGATGGCAATGGTTTCGCCAGGATTGACCTGTAGACAAAAGTCTTGAATGGCAAACTGTTCCGTATCGGGATACTGATAACTAACGGACTCAAAGGTGAATTCACCACGCAGCTGTTGCAGAGCTATCTTACCAGGATTGCGCTCTAGGTCAGGACACTCGAGAATTTCACCCACTGAGCGAATGGATTCAAAACCTTTGCCAATCTGTGGCAATACAGCTAAAATTTGCACTATCGAGTTAGTCAGGGAATCAAAATAGCCGGTCAGTAACACCACATCCCCCACTGTGATTGACCATTGCTTGGTATAGACTAACCAGGCTGAGGTGATCAAGCAAACCAGACTGAATAACCGTAGGGTTACCCAAGAAGAGGAATCAGTGATGGCGTTAATCGAGTCCAGTCGCACCGCTGCCTGTTTGACCGTCACTAACTTGCCATCAATCCGTTCCATCTCAGTCTGTTGAGCACCATGAGCTCGTGTGACTGGGATTAGCTGAATCATCTCGATTAAGCTAGCTGCCATTTCTTCTAGTTGTTGCCGGAAAGCAGAATTGCGATCGCGAATCGGTCGTCTGAGTACCGAAATCAGAATCACAGCTGCTGGAACAGTTCCCAGGAAGAACAGCAAGAACCAAGGAGCACGAATAGCAGTAGCGACAATTGCTACTAAGATAGTTAGCATAGCCGCAGGGACAAACTGGAACAGGGTTGTTGCCAACCCTTGAATTTGTTCCACATCCCGCAAGAGTTTAGTTTGTAGTGCTCCCTTGCTGTTATTTTTGTAGAACCCAATCGAAAGCAGTTGCAGCTGCTGGGTGATGAGTGAGCGCAGATTCGACTCCATGTTGCGAGTCGCCAGACTCATAAACCGGATGTGTAAGTAATGGGTGGGGATATTTTGCAGTATAGAAATCCCTAAGATAGCCCCATTAATCCATAACTCCGACAGTGGGTGAGTGCTTGGGTTGGCAATAATATCAATTACATTAGCAATCACCAATGGTCTGATCCATTCCGGACTGTGTTTGATCACATACACCGCCATCGACAGTCCGATTTTACCTAGGTCTTGGCGGTAGAGATAAAGTAGTGTCCGGAAGGGGTACTCACTCCGATACTCCTGAGGAGGTGACTCCTTGGGTAGATTAGATGCTGCCGTAACACTTTCCAGTGATAATGCTTTCATGTCCGCAGTCCCTATGTCTCTTCTAACTGGTACTGTCTTGCCACATGGACTGTAAAGAAACAGACAAGGAATTGTCGATTCTTATAAAGAAACAAAAAATATTTTTTTTATCAAAACTAGGTCTTTTTTAAAGTCTTTATCGTCGCCAAAACTAGTACTCTGTTAAAATTAATTGGAGCGCAAAATCCTAACAGCAACTAGCCAGTATTACTATTATTTATAGCACTTCTCATAGCTATGAGGTACAAAATTTCGGGATTTTAGGTAATAGGTAATAGGTAATAGGTAATAGGTAATAGGTAATAGGTAATAGGTAATAGGTAATAGGTAATAGGTAATAGGTAATAGGTAATAGGGATGCGCTGCATCTTCAGGTGCGACCCGAAGGTGCGACCCTAGGCCGGGTTCCCCGGCCTAGGAGGCGCGCACCTTGAGCGAATTTAATCATTAGATGCGGAAAGCGCACCTAACAGGGAATCAGCTTCAAAGAATACTGTACCTCATAACTGTGATCAACGCTATAATTGCCGTGCTCTTCTTCTTTGCTCTGGATTGGGTTTGTATTTTATATATTATTGTCTGAGCCAGTAAGTATTTGATAATGGGTAAACACAGCCACAAAACATTCCATTTCTAATATTATTGTTCCCTGAGATGTTTTGTTAAAACTGAATCCTTCGGACTATTGTGGTGAGGGCTATAGTTCAAGGGGAGCAAGGTTGATGATTGAACCGAGAAAAAAAGGCTTTTTCCAGACTCGACCGATCCTTCCCCCTTGAGTATTTCAATAGCTAGCGCTGTAAACTTCTGGGATCGAGAGCATCCCGCAAACCATCCCCAAGTAAATTAAACGCCAACACCGTCAGAATAATCAGCAGTGCTGGCGGCCAAATCAACCAAGGCTGTAGCACGATGATTGAGGCATTGGTTGCCAAAGACAACAAATTTCCCCAGGACGGATCCGGTTGCTGAATTCCCAATCCAATCAAACTCAGCACCGACTCGGCCACAATGAAACCAGGAACTGCCAAGGTTGCTGATATAATCACATAGGAAGCTGTCTGGGGCAGAACGTGGCGTACAATGATATAGAAGGGATTCGCCCCCATAGTTTTGGCAGCTTGGACAAATTCCCGCTCCTTAATCGATAACACCTGTCCTCGGATCACTCGTGCTAAGCCAGACCAGCTAATAAACGAGGTAATCAGAACAATTAATAAAAACCGTTGCGCACTAGTTAGACCAGGTGGTAGCACAGCCGCTAAGGCGACGAGTAGGTAAATACCAGGAATAGTCATCAAAACTTCTACCAGACGCATGATGATCCCATCTACCCAGCCGCCGAAATAGCCGGAAATTCCCCCAATGATTAGACCAAGGGGAAAGGAGATCGCAATTCCGACTAGACCAATACTAAGACTAATCCGACCCCCATACACCAAGCGACTAAACTGATCACGAGCTTGCTCATCGGTACCTAATAGATTAATCTTCCCCTCACCCACCGTACCAAACAGGTGACGGTTGAAGGGAATCGCTCCAAACAACTTATACTCCCGACCTGGAACAAATAGACCCACTGGCGACGGCTTTTGCCAGTCTACAATCAGTTTGCGATCGCCTGTCTCTAAATCCGTTGGTCCTTGGGTTGTGGGATATACATGGGGACCAATAAACTCTTTGGTTTGCTGGTTACGCCAGTAGATCTTGGTAGGTGGTAGCAGGGAACCATCTGGCTGAGACACATAAGGATCATAGGGAGCAACAACATCTGCTGCAATGACAATTAGATAAAAAGTCAATAATAGCAATGCCCCAAAACGGGCGAGAGGGTTCTTGGTAAGTTTTTGCCACCAGTTCATAGGATTATTCCGAAAGCGCGAAAAGCACCTCGTGTTTACTTTGTATGGGCGTATCTTGCATTAGCTATGTTTCACCCATACAAAGATGGTATCGAAATCTGATCCAATCACCCTTCACTCAACACCCTTCACTCAACACCGTTCATAATTTCTGATTATACATTAACCTTTTGTGTCATTTTCCCCAGTCCATTGTGATTGTGTGAGTGTTCGACCACAAAGACATTGGAGAAGAGATTAGCCGTAATTTGTTGACCTTCCTGAGTTAAGGATAGGTAACGCAAGGCATCCTGAATATAAGGGTATACCCCATTCCAGTAAAACTTAGAGTAGCCTTGCCGCAGATCTCCAGGATGGAGGTACCCAATGGTTTTGTTAAATCCAGTTTCTTCAAACTCATAGAACAAAGCACTAGTTTTTTTGAGATAGCGTGGGTCACTCAGTTGACCAATCAAGTCAGAGGCGCGAATTAATCCAGGATAGTTACCTGTATCTTGATGATCCCCTTGCTTCGGCACAGGGAAACGAGTCAGTTCAATGTTGCGCTTGATAAACTCGGCATCAATCAGGTTGTGACCACCAAAGCGCTCATCAATAAATAATTTTGCCCGATCGACATGATAAGGCGTCAGAGCAGCATCGGTAGAGCCTTGGGGTAAATGAACCATCTCCCCATGTTGACCAGTAGCGTAGAGTCGTTCATTTTCTCGGTCTTGGCGACATACTCCTTTAACATAGCCAATATCATGACATGCCAAAGAAATGATAAAGTGTAACCAATCATCAGGAGTTACACCACCTTCACGGATATGTTTGCCTCGCAAAATCTCTTGTCCGACGAGGGTAACTAGGATGGAGTGTTCCACATTGTGATAGAGGGCATCACTGTTGGCAATATTTTCCATTGCCATGCTGCCAGCCCAAGCAATTATATCTTCGTTGTCAGGGTTGAGTCCCCCGTAAGTTCGGCGGTAGCCTTCCCGGAGTCTTATAACAAAGGCGTTAATTAGAATTTCAGTGGTGTTAAACATGATTTTTGATTGACTTAAATGCTAAGACAAAGTCCAGTATTCCCATGACACTGGCTTAGTTTTACTAGTTTGGTAGATTTAAATTTTTGGTAGTTTAACCTTTTGTATAGCTCGCTTAGGGTTAACACCTCAAAGCATTACTAAGTGATCCTTGGGCGCTATACTAGCAGCAATGGGGAAGGCTAATCTTTGTCTACAGCTTACCAAAAAGCCAAGCTGAAGGCCCCGATCAGATCCTGTCCGGGTAATTAACCTTAATAAAAATCTGCCCCATCTCCCTATCAATCTTCTTTATGATGGGTATTCTTGCGCACTTGATCTAGCAATGCTCAATCGGGTGAAGTACCTGACCCAATTAAGAACTGCTATAATACCAATAATAGTTAAATAATAGTTAAAGGTTTGCGGGTGTAATTCAGTGGTAGAATGTCAGCTTCCCAAGCTGAACGTCGTCGGTTCGAGTCCGATCACCCGCTTGTTGATTTGTAAGCATTCAGCGGTCAGCTAATGCGCTACGGGCACGCTGTCTTGATGGGGAGCAGGTCAAATAAGCCTAACAAATGAACTACTTGACAAAACAACAAAAATCATGTTATTGAGCCGGTCTTAGTTGCAGAACAGATGAACTATTTACCAGATCAGCTTGGCTTTTACCCATGAGGGGGCTATAGATAATGTACAAATATTAGGCATTAGTGACATGCTCCCCCTATTACCTATTACCTATTACCCATTACCCATTACCCATCACCCATTACCCATTCCCCATTCCCCATTCCCCATTCCCCATTCCCCATTCCCCATTCCCCATTCCCCATTCCCCATTCCCCATTCCCTCTAACTCTAGGCGAATTTTGTTCAGAGATTTGTTAACTAATTTTATGACATGAAATCTATCTATTCCCAGATTAGCATTTGCGCTACGCGCACGCTACGCGAACGGAAAAACTTCCTTGACAACTTTCTGAAATCCACCCCACATATCTACACTGACTTCTTTGATTTTTCCCCTGATTGCAATAGGTTGCTCCTTGAGTACTTCTATAATTTCTTCACTCTTATGAGAGTCAATTACTTATAATAAATAACTGTTATCAATATCACAAACAACGGTAACAAATTTTATTTTTCCTTTTGCTCGACTAAATTCATCTATATTTAACCGTTGTGGAGTTACCCAGTATTTTTTTTTGCTTATGGATTATTTTAAAAATTTTTTCGACTTTTTCTTGACTTAATTGTTCATTTTTGCTTACTTGTGCCACTGTTAATTCTTGAACTTTATTATAGATATATTATTCATCCATTTTTGTATAATTACGACCCATTTATATAAAGCTTAAAGGTTCAGTTGAGTAGTTTTGACAGTGACAACAATAAAATTGACGACGAGGCACTTGTAAGTATACTCCTTGCCCACATATAGCGGTTTTTAATCTAGTAAGGTACAAGTTTTTGAGGTGCGACCCGTGGCGAATTTAATTCGCCAACGGAAAGCGCACCTAAGGTTTTAGGGAGCAGGAAGCAGGGAGCAGGGAAGAGGGAAGAGGGAAGAGGGAAAAAAATATGTGTACCTGATGAGGCTAAAAAGCGCTATATGGATAAATCTCGCACTAAAATTGGTCGATTTTGATTAATGTCATTCGTATAAATTTGACACTTAGGACAGTTAATTACTTCATTTAATAAATCCAAATTCAATATTATAAATTATTCTTTTTTATAAGAAGTGAACACGGTTACATTCGGTAAATTTAACAAAGTATAGCAGAAGTCAGAAGTCAGAAGTCAGAAGTCAGAAGTTAAACTCTTGCCATACTGTAGTTTGAGACTTTTGTCATGTCCTAATTACCCTGGCGACTGCTATATCTAGATGAAAGTCCATCCGTCGGTTAACAGCATTTAGTATTACTAGCTACATTTTACACCATATTGCCGGAAGAGCCATTCCGGTCTAAAATTTGTTTTAACATCTTGAAATAGACTTGGTTGGTTACCTTTTAAAGCAGCTATATAATCCTTGCCACTGTTGACGATAAATTCACAAGTTTTTTTTGGGTATTAATAGCATCATTGGCATTGACAACTCCTTTTAGAGCCAGTTTCTTGAGCAACTCTGGTAAAGCTTTAATTTCGTTGGTTTTGGCATCAACTTCAAAGGGTTCTAAAATCAAGCCCCGCTCAACAATGTAAGAACTGACCAACATAATTGCTGGGTTTGAAGTTACCGTAAGAGAGGGTCGCCTTTATAGGAACAGGTTATGGGTAATAGTTTTAAGTTATATGAAATAAGGCGACCCTCTCTAAGGTTTCGTCTCCTTGGGAGTCGGAATTGGGATTATCGTTTTCAATCTGATCTGAACCTTTAAGGACTTTGCCGTCTAAGCCAATGGTTTCTCCAGAAGCTGGTTGTACATTCAAGAATGCGCGCAAGGCACATCGAATACTCTTCGTAATTAATATACAATAAAACACGACGTAAGTAGGTGGGCTTAATAAGGCGACCCTCTCTAAGGTTTCGTCTCCGGGAAGGCTTTTGAAACGGCAAGAAGGGTTTGAAGTTACCCTAAGATAGGGTAACTTCAAACGTTGGTAGGTTATGGGTAAAAGGTAACGGCGCTTTTGTAGTAAGGCGACCCTATCTTAGGTTTCGTTTCCGGAAATGCACTCCGCAGTGGTCTTACCTTCGGCGTAGCCGACGCTTCGCGAACAGAGATGGAGATTTGTTGGAAAAGCACCATATAATACCACGCGCACTGGATGGAAATAATTCAGACAAAAATCTCGAATTATTACACCTACATTGCCATGATGCCAAACACGGAAGCAAAACCAACTCAAAAGAGTTAGATGAAAATCCGTTCTAGAGGAGCCAATGTCAAGGATTGTACTGTAATGATGAGCCGTATGATGCGAAAGTATCACGTACGTTTTTGAAGACGAGTCAGAGGTGACTCACTGGCTTAGTTTAATGAAGCCCGCGCTGTACCGTGCTTGTCAGCGTCGGGAGTATGTCACTAGAAAACCATTTCATCCCCGCTTTCCCTAAGGTATAGCAGAAGTCATTTGTCAGAAGTCAAACTCTTGCGCTTCTTGATGCAATAGCGAGTGGGGGAAACCCCCAAGACCGTAATGGTGCGCTTTCCGTTGGCGAATTAAATTCGCCACGGGTCGCACCTCTGCATCGCTTACAAAGGGTGTGAGACTTTTGTCATGTCCTAACTGCCCTGGCGACTGCTATAAACTTAAACAATTACAGCAAAACACTCAACAGCTACCAGAAAATAACAATGATGTAGATGATCCCATTTGGGGACTCGGAGAGAATCCAGTTGTGGGTGGAGTCAGTGATGCTTCTACATCTATTGATCAGTATTTATATAACTATTAATAATGAATTGCTTGTTTTTAGACACAAGCTATCTTATAGCTTTAGAATTAGCGGATGATCAAAATCACCAAATCACGTTAAATCATTGGCAATGTTGTTGTCTAATTATTCTCACCCATTCGCTACTATTTTGAGTATCTTGTCGATCAGTCCACATACCAATAAACGGTTGATTGTCTAATTCCAGAGGATTAAGAGATGCCGTTTTTTCTGTTACATACTGTTTTTTGAACACCTCAATGATATCGGCAATAATTTTTTGAGCGTCTTCTGGTAGTTCTTGAATATCTTTGGTCAGTTGTTCTAGGTCACCCATAAGTCTTAGGAAGTATGTTATAGTTATTGGCATGCCGAAAAAAATAAGACAATTAAAGCAAATGTTGCAGAAAGCAGGATTTCAACTCTTGCCTAAGCGGGGAAAAGGTAGTCATTCTTATTGGGTTCATCCACTAATCACAAATCCTGTAGTTCTGTCTGGTAAAGATAGTAACGATTCCAAGCCTTATCAAGAAAAAGAAGTAATAGAAGTACTCAAAGAACTGGCACAATTAGAACAGGAGGATGAATCATGAAATATAGCATTTTAATTCAATGGTCAGAGGAAGATAACTCTTATGTGGCTAGTTTACCCGAATGGGGTAACTATGCTCGTACCCACGGTGACACCTATGAGGAAGCTCTTGAGAATGCTAAGGAAGTTTTAGAGGATTTGGTGTACGCTTATAGCCAAGTTAATAAAGAGTTACCAACTCCAAAGATACTAGAGGTAGCCTGAAATTAGCCTAAAAGTAAGCATTAACCTATTATAGCAATTTTACGACTTGTGAGGTACAAATATCTGGGTTTTAGGGAGCAGGGAGCAGGGAGCAGCGCTGCATCGCTATTGCCTATTGCTAGCATGCCTATTGCCTATTGCTAGCATGCCTATTGCCTTGCGCTATACATCTTCATACAAAGCTTCAATACTAGTCCTAAAATCCACAGTTTCTAGATGAATCTCACTGCCCGGATCATAAAATTGCAATGTCCAAATTCCCTCGGAATTCCGGCGAAAGCAATCTAAGCGTTGACGGTTTTGGCTAATTAAAACATATTCCACCAAGGTGTCTAGTTTTCGATAATCATAAAATTTATCACCCCGGTCAAAGGCTTCAGTTTTTGGAGATAAAACTTCTACAATTAAACAGGGATATTTTTTATAATTGCTCAATTCTCGGTCTCTGGCATCGCAAGTCACGAAAACATCAGGATAATAATAACTATTGGATGCTTCGACATAAGCTTTCATATCTGCCATATAAACCCGACAGCCAGTGCCCCTGACATGATTTCTTAACAGAGCAAATAAGTTACCGGCAATAGTAACATGGGCATCACTCGCGCCAGCCATGGCATAGACTTCTCCATCAATATACTCGTGTTTGATGGCACTATCTTCTTCGTAGGATAGATACTCTTCGTTTGAAATGTAATTGGGGCTTGGATCAGCAATCATGACAATTTCAAGACAGTGACTCTATTAGTATATAATAAAGGGAGTCGGCAGTCGGTAACAGGCAAGAGGCAAGAGGCAAGAGGCAATAGGCATGCTAGCAATAGGCATGCTAGCAATAGACAAGCCGATTCCCGATTCCCGATTCCCGATTCCCGATTCCCGATTCCCGATTCCCGATTCCCGATTCCCGATTCCCGATTCCCGATTCCCGATTCCCGATTCCCTTGTTTACATCTCAACTAGAGCCATTCTCATCTAAAGAACGCACCTTAATAACTTTAGCAGGAATTCCCACTACCGTTGCGCCAGCAGGTACATCAGATAAAACTACAGCATTAGCACCAATATTTGCCCCATTACCGATAGTAACCTTGCCAAAAATCTTGGCACCAGCCCCAACATTGACACTTTTTCCTAAAATGGGGGCATCCAAAGGACGATCTAAGTAACGATTCCCCAAAGTTACTCCTTGACGGAGGATAGTATCATCACCAATGGTGCAATCCCCATGAATCACAATCCCACTTTGATGCTCAATAATTACTCGGCGACCAAGCTTTACGGTGTAAGGTAATTCAATCCCATAGGTATTACGAACTTTACGATATAATGCTCGGTAGAGAATACTAAACGGAGCCCGTAGTAACTTCGGCTCTATGTTCATTCTCCAAACTCCAAACCGCTGCACCGCTACAGCCCGAAATCCCGGCTTAGTCCAATCACAACCATGGGCTTTCCAATCTTCTTTAATTTGTTGCCAAAGTCCCAAATTATCGGTTTTTGGCTGGGTAGAATTTGCCGTTAAATCTGTTGGCATCACCATAATCTGTTTTTAGAATGTAGAATTTAGAATGAAGAATTTAGAATTTAGAATTTAGAATCGGGAATCGGGAATCGGGAATCGGGAATTGTAAGCGGTCAGCGGTCAGCGGTCAGCGGTCAGCGGTCAGCTGACGTAACTCAGATTAAACCAATGCTTACCTGTTTTATTCAAAAGCTAAAAGCTGATAACTGATAGCTGATAGCTAATAGCTGAAAGCTAATAGCTGAAAGCTGATAGCTGATAACTGATAGCTGATAGCTAATAGCTGAAAGCTGATAACTGAAAGCTGATAGCTGATAGCTAATAACTAATCACGAAATCTTCGGACTACTAAAAGCACCACCTTTACAAAACACACTATTGCGGAGAAAATCACTAAGTAAGTGGGGCGGCTCAAGATTGGGTTTACCTTGAACCACTCGGCGCAATTGCCACAATAAATAACTAGAAGCCCAGGTGTGATCCGCTAGAGCAGCGTAAAACCAACCATAGTTTTTAAGAAAATACCGTCGTCGAGAATCAAACACATACTGGGGTCGGCGTTTGGGTGGACGCTTGGTGTCGGTAACACCTGAACTTTGTCCAACTAAGTGGACTACGCGACTTTCAGGGACATACCAGCATTCCCAGCCAGCTCTCTGGGCTTGCAGGCAAAAGTCCATTTCTTCGTAATACATGAAATACGCTTCATCGATCAGGCCAACCTGCTCAAACACTTCCCGGCGAATAATCATACTTGCCCCAGCTACCCAATCCGTTGGACAGGGTTGGTCAGGAATCGGTGGCCAAACTACCCACTCCGATAATAATGTCGATACGATACCGAGACGCAAACCAGAATCTAGCTCACTGAGGACGGTATGAAACCGAAATGCTGAACACTGAGGGGTACTGTCAGGCTCTTCCAGGCGAGAGCCAGCAATACCCACCTGGGGATGGTCACTCATAAACTCCACCAGGGTTTTGATCGCCCTAGGACGAACAATGGTGTCTGGATTGAGCAACAACACATAATCCGGTGGCTGATTAGACTTCAGGGCTGGGCGGATCACAGCGTTATTGCCAAAGGCAAATCCACCATTGTGCTCTAGTGCCATCACCGATGCCCAACTACCCCAGTTTTCGTTTGCGATCGCATTTTTAATGGCAACAGCCGATCCATCCCCAGACGCATTATCTGCCACTACCACCTGAGTATTCGATAAACCTGGGATTTCATCCGCTAGAGAGCGTAAGCAATCAATAGTTAAACTAGGGGTTTTGTAGTTAACAATTACTATAAGTAAAGAATTTACGGGATTGTTTTTTAGTTCATTAGACATAACTAAATTTGGCGTTTTTTTTCCTTAGCTAAATAATTATTATTTGTTAGTTAATTTATATTTTTTTAGTAACAAAATCCTGTTGTTGATCGTAATAATTTACACAGATTTTTTACCCTACTCCCTACTCCCTACTCCCTACTCCCTACTCCCTGCTATATCATCCCTAATTCCGTTGAACTTGTCTTCGTTGATTACGATTTTGATTACGATTTTGATTACGATAACGCTGGGCTGCCAATGCCGGGACTTTTTTAACCTTATTGGTTGTAGGTTCTTGGATCACCAATCCTGATAGTCCTCCACAAGCCAATACAAAGACTGGATTACCATGGGCATTGAGCATAAATTCCACCATGTATAACGCTACGGCCACGGTCAGCACCGCCACTGGTGACGCTTGCCGCTTTGGCCACAACTCGGCTGGACAACGGAACCAAAACATAGTCAACACCGGCATTAGTAAGGATGTGGTCAGGCTGGCTAGTCCAACGGTACCAGTTTCACCAAACGCAATAATCCACAAACTATCTGGAACTGTAACTTGCTCACCCTTGTCATTAAAGATCAGACTTCTTCCCCATCCTCCCCAGCCAAACACGATCCGTTCCCGTGCTTTATCTACAAGTAGCTCTTCATTATCAAATCTAAACTGTAAGGATTGGATACGGTCTGCAGGAACCACACTCGATACATTTGAGATAATCTGATCACTAACGTAGGTTTCAGTCTGTGAGTTAATGTATAAGTAAGAACAAATAAGCCCAATTAGGATAAAGACTGGCAAAGCAGTACGAAATTGCTTGCCCACAAACAAGATGCCAACTCCCAAGAGTAGTAAAAAATAGGCACCAGTGGATTTGCACAATATAAATGTGATCAACAACGCAGCTACCAGCCACTTCATGGGAATATTCCAGAGTTGTTTGATCACCCCAGTGTGCCATAGCCAAATTCCCACTAAACTAGCTGCCATCATCCACATACCCACTGGCAAACCGTGGATCATAAATACTGTCGGTCTCCATCCCCCGTAACGCATTGTTTGGCCAAAGTCAGGATGAGCATGGAAGCCGTACAATATCCTATGGAGCTGGGGACTAAAACGAATTTCGTACAAACATAGGGGAACATATACCAACCCCCCCATGAAAATCCCAATTGCCAAGTCACGTAATCCACTCAAGTTATTGAGATAGATCCGACCGAGAAAATAGGGTACTCCCCAGGTCAAGGTTTGCGTCAAAACAGTAGAGAAACCATCGTAAGCCCCCAAGCCATTCGTAATAGATGAAGCCAATGGACATAGGCACCAAATCAGGATGGGCAAGTCAATCCAGCTGAATTTAAAGGAGCTAATACGCCCAACATCGTATATAAAAGTAGCCAACAAAATACCGTAGCAAGTTGCCGACATCTTAGTATAGTCAGGTAGACCAGGCAAAGCATATTCTGCCACAGGTAAGAATAGCCATGCTACGATGAAACTCACAATGACTGCCCGCTGAGCTGGAATTCTCATGAAGAGATAAAGAACAACTGGAATCCAGCCGAACATGACGATGGGGACTAAAAAACTCATTGGCTTTTTTGGGCATGAACGTGAACAGAGTTGTTTGAGTAATTATCAGCTATCAGCTATCAGCTATCAGCTATCAGCTATCAGGTATTAGCTATCAGCTATCAGTGATCAGCTTATGGGTTAGGTCACAGCGTCGAACCCTGGGGAGCATGTCAATTTTGTTAATCCCTGTTCAGATCCCCCGTTTCCCTTAATAAGGGGGACTTTTAAATCTAATTCCCCCCTTTTTTAAGGGGGGCTAGGGGGGATCTATGTACCTAATTACAAAGGTGACATGCTCCCAGAAGCCTGTTCCACGCTACTTGAGGTGCCAAAGGCCAACGGCTGACCGCTGACCGCTGACCGCTGACCACTGACCGCTGAATTCTTACTCAATAATTAACTTCTTAATAAATTTCTTGACTTTGGTTACTGGAGATTTTTTAAGTTGTATTTTTTCTCCTGGTCGAGCCTTAAATAATGTAGAATGGTCGCCACTATTAGAAAGCTCTTCAGCTGGTCTGCCATTGCTGTAGTAGTAAAGTGCCAAGGATTTCCGAGTCCGTCCTTCTGGACAAGTTAATGGCTCAGGATGTCCGTGATAGGAAAAATCGGTAGTATTAAATATGACACATCGGTTGAAGACGGGGAGAATTTTTTTCTGAGACTTTGTCATCTCTTTATCCCACATTTCAAAATAACCACCATAGTCTTCTTGCCAATCTTTGTTGAGATAGATCAGAAGATTTAAGCGGCGGTCAAGGCGCAATTTTGTATGGCGATTGAAATCAGCATGGATTTTTAAGTAACCACCTTTTTCGATCTGATGTAAGCCACCACCAACAAAATGAGGATCAGGGATTATTCCATCAATGCCAGTTAAGGTTTCTAAAAAGTTAAGGAAAGTTGATGAATTGAGCTGATACAGAAAAAATCGGGTGTACTCTCCCATTTGTATTTCCGATTTTGAGGCCAGTTTTTTTTCTGGTGCAGCATCAAACTTTTGCCAATCAATTGCATCAGCTTTAGGAAACTCATTCAGAATCTTATCTAGGACATCTTCTGGAAAAAAGTTATCCATGATAATGTGTGGAAATGGCTCAGACTGGGCGTATATTTCACAATTATCATTCGCAAATTTAGTTAATTTTTCTGGCTCTAGGCAATAGTTTAATTTGGAATACATTTTATCATCCATTAGTTTTTTTAATTAATTTTAGTTTTATTAAATAATAGCAATCCTAAATAGATTGTAATAATTTTTGTTACCTGTTCCCTGTGCCCTGTTCCCTGTTTTAAAAAAGTCCACTGATGGGATATCCAAAACCCAACATATATCGAGCCCAAATCACCCACATCAGTAATGTCAACAGTAGTGCAGTAGCCCAGAGGTCTTGCTTAATAAAGGAAAGCCCTTCACGACAGAGACCATAAGTTATTACTAGATAAGGGAGAATGTCATTGAAAGCAATCACGACTACTGCTCCGAGTGCTCCATTTCCCAACTTTTCCATCAGATAAAATCCTAGGGGTATGCCAATACAAACCTTAAGACTCTTGACCAATTGACTGTAAGCGTTATAGTTTGGCTTGCCAAGAGCCATCAGGGCTTGCTGAACGGTATCAATTAATAATGCAGGCCAGATGCCTAGGGTCAGGATTGGTAACATCCAAGCCGCCTCATAAAACCTCTCATCATATAAGATAAAAATCGCAACATCTCCAAAAGCAGTACTGACTGTCAACATCAATGCTGCAACCACTAGGATAAGTTGCCGATTGTACCAAATCTTGATCCGAAAGGTTTCCCGAGGCAAATCAGCCAGCTGAGAAAACGTTGGCAAAAGCACCTTGGAACTAATTGCCGAGATTACCTGGGAAGGTAGGTACGCTAAATTAAAGGCAACACCATAAATTCCCAATAGCTCAAATGAAAACAATTTGCCTAGAATTAGTCGGTCGGCTTGGGTCGCGAGAAAGGTAAGGGCCGTTGAAATAAATATCCATTTCCCGAAGGAAAAAATGCTGTTAGCTGCCTCTTTCTCCCAGGTAAAGCGGTTTGATTTTCCAGGAATTAACCAATGACTCATTACCATTTTGACCAATGCCGTCAGCACATTTCCAATAGCAAGAGCCCAGATTGTCCGATTGACAAAAGCCCAAGTGACCATCAAGATCAGGCCGGACAATTGCCCCACCAGCTCAAACATCATGATCTTGCCAAATGCCATCTGGCGGTTGAGGCTCCACACAGCAGTGGAGTTGAATCCCTCAATCAGTGGAATCACACCAATTACTGGCATCAGCCATAACAGCTGCGGGTTATTATAGAAGTGGGCAACTGGCCAAGTAATTATAAGACAAGCCACCCACAGCAAAAGGCCCCGCAAAACCTGAATAGTCCAGATAGTATTCAGAAAAACTGGGTCATCCCCACGTTTATTCTGGATGATGCTTGCACCAATACCGACATCGGAGAATAACCGTAAGCCAATGATGAAAACGTTGGCTAGAGCCATTAAGCCGAAAAACTCTGGTGCAAGCAGGCGGGTCAGAACAAGATTACTTGCCAGTCTCAGAAACTGACTTGTTCCATAACCAGCTACTGTCCAAATAGCCCCACGGAGGAGTTGTTTTTTAAGTGATGAGGACATGGTTAGATTTCCGAGTAGGTAGACGGGATGGGTGGGGTTGCAGACTTAAAGGCATCAGATAATTTAGTTAGTTTTAAAGATTGGCTCTACAGCTGATATCTGAGCATGTTGTGTAATGTAGGTTTTAAGTTACAGCTAGGTAGATAATAGTTGTTGAGCACCAGATGAATACTCGCGAACGGTCTTTTGCCAGAAACGGGCTGGCTCTTGAGATGAGAAATAACGACTAATATAGTCGTGAGCATTGCGTGAAATATTGTCACGAAGTTCTGCATGCTCTAGTTCCAAAAGACATCGTGCTGCCGCCTCAGGAGTCTCGGCAGCCATAGCAGTCTTACGGTGTTCCATGCAGAAATTTGCCCCACGGGCAGTCTTGCCCACTACCACAATTCCTGCTGCCATGGATTCTTGGGGAGGAAGGGCACAACCCTCAACCTCTGCAGATGCCAGGAAGACTTGTGGTCGTCTAAACTGCTTTGCTAGTTCGTGAAAGGGAAGTCCATCCACACGCTCAAATCTCCAGTATGTACCACCTAACTTTTGATACCATTCCTCAGTCTCGGTGATGAACTCAGGACCTTTTCTGGGAAAGGCGAAGACCAAACCTGCTTCTCTTTCTGCTTGAGGAATAAATGGAAATGCCTTGTTGTCAACTACATTGGGAACGATCTCAATGTCTTTGCCAGGATAAGTGGCTTCGCATATTTCCTTCATGAAGGGAGAGTCTGTCCAAAGAGCCACACGGCTATCTCGATAGTCAAAATCCGCTTTAACCAAAATTGGAACCTGGAGATAAGCGATCGCTGGTCCTTTGACATCATTGATCAATAGTGTGAGCCAATCAGGAATAATGCATACATCATCGGGACGACGATCTGCCCAACGGATAAAGGGTAGATCGTGAATCCCCCAAGTATTACCAAAGGTGTTACGACCAGTCATGGTGGCAATTACTGCATCAGCCCCAGATTCCCGAGCTGCCAAGCAGTGACGCATGATATTCAGGTCTCCGCCGTTTACTTCGGATTTATAAAGCCACCTACGCCTGACCCAACTCTGAATTGGCTTTAGCTTAGGACGGCGAAGGACACGGTATATTCCCTGCCAAGTGGTGCTTGTTGAAAAGTCTGAAAGCAAAAATACAAAACGCATCAGCTAACTGTTACAAATAAGGGAAATTATTCAAAATGGGGCGTTGCTAATTACAGGTATGATTTTGCCCCCCAACCCCCAATTCTGGGGGAGAAAGATAATTTCAAGTCCCCCAATTTTGGGGGACCCACGGGGGCGTTACTGAAACAAGACAAATAAATTCATACTTCAATTCAGCAACGCCGAAAATGCTCATCTGTTGCCCCGATTCACAATTTGATTCACAATTTAAATACGTGAGAGCTTAGCACTCCTTGGTGGTGCCTCAATCGGAGCTTGCTTTGGAGGTAGTTCAGGATTAGACAAAAATAGGGCTGACAATTTCTTGGCTTCTGTTGCGACATCATGCCGCCTAGCCACCCGCTCCGCCCCAGCTTTACCCATTTCCTCCAGGGTTTCCACCGGGGAGTTTAAGGCTTCAGCCATTGCTGCGGTTAAAGCTTCAACAGAACCGGGTGGCACCAGCCAACCACAGCTGCCATCACCCACCAACTCCGGTATCCCAGCAACATAAGTAGTAATCACTGGACGACCCAGGGCTAAAGCTTCCATGAGCACGACTGGTAATCCTTCCGCAAAGCTGGGCAGTACGAGAGCCCGTGCTGCTAAAATTTGTTGCTGAACCTCAGTATTACTAGCCCAGCCAGTAATCTCAATGTGGTCTTGCAAACCCAACTGGGCAATAGTTGCTTCAATTTGCGTACGCAACGGTCCATCACCCACTAGTACCAACTTGAACTGCAAGCCCTCAGCGGCTAACTGATGGGCCGCTTCAATCAAGAGTAGATGTCCTTTTTGTTCACTGAGGCGACCAACGCAAACTAAGCGTGGCACCTCTGGTATCGGGGTGTGGGTTTTACTCAAAAACATCTCATCCACACCACAGTGGATCACATGGATTTTTGACCACTGTTTGTGGCTGCACCATCGATAAAGCTGGCTTTTGCCAAAGGAGCTAACCGCGACCACAAAAGCAGCTCGGTTGATTTTTTCTCTTAAAGCGAGAAGTTGGGATTTATCAAACTCTTCTGGACCATGAACTGTGAAGCTGTAAGATGGTCCACCGAGAGCATGACATAACATCGCTACTGTAGTTGAGTTTGTTCCGAAGTGGGCGTGAACCTTCTCAATATCTGACTCGGAAAACCAACCCAGCAGAAGGCAAGCCTCAGCTAAGTACGCTAGATGATTCAAAACTCCTCGGTCTGAACCCCAGCCGATTTTGAGGGTCAGCTCTAAGGTCTTCAAAAGACGTATCGGTCTGGTTAAGGCAGTGCGTAATAGGCTAAAACACAAGCCCACGATGCCAACTCCTAAGACAAATCGAGTCTTCTGTAGCTCTAGTTGATCGGCTTGATCAACTAGTTCAGAGGCGCAGGAACGGATAGAAAAACGTTTGACTTGAATATCGCAAGCCTCAAGACCTGCAATCTCTCGCCGGATAAAGCTGTGACTTACCTTAGGATACTGATTAACTAGATAGGCAATTGTCATCGTGAACTCGGGGCAACGGTATGTCTGTTTCTATGAATTTTTCGTAGTTCGTAGATTGACACCTTATCTAAGAGATGGAATAGATCGAGAAAAATCTTCAAATGTTTCAAGGGATGTAACGCCTTCATTAACATCACCTGATTAGGCTCCATTGTCCGTACCAATTTTGCCGCCTCCTTAGACTAAAGCAACTTTGGTGACAGTATGTTATTAATTGTTCTTACTAACTGTGAACTCAGAATCCGGATTGCGATCCCATGGAGGATAGGTAATATCGTATCCGGCAGAATAAGTTTCGGTGGCAGGTTATTCGCGTAGGGTGGCCTAAAGGCCAAGGTTGTCTGTCAGAATGCAGAATGTAGAATGTAGAATGTAGAATTTGGAATTCTAAATTCTTAATTCTACATTCTTAATTCAAAAATGGCGAACAACCGAATAACCTTTAAGAACCGATGTTCTAGGGTGAGACAGTCAGGGAAGATGGTTGGACACGATTAACTACTACGCCCAGACAGGTTAAGCCAAACCTGTCTATTTGATCGAGGACTTGCTTGAATTGAGATTTCTTAGTTCCTCTGAATCCGACCACCATCAAGATTCCATCTGTATGGGCAGCTAGGAAATTGGCGTCTGTATAGTTCAGTAGATTAGGAGTGTCATAGATAACCAAGTCAAATTTTTCCTGAAAATGCCCCATAATCTTTTCCATGCGAGGAGAGGCCAGATCTGGAGCAGATTCTACTAAGGCTTGCCCAGAAGTCAACACAAAAAGATTATCTGAGAAAGGCGATCGCTCCATCACAACCTCTAGGTCGTTTGATAGCAAGTCGCTCAGTCCTGGCAAGTTCTGTAAATTCAAATTGGTGTGAAGTTGAGGTGAATGGAGATTACCATCTACTAATAGAACTCGCTGACCTCTGGAGGCTGCCATGTGAGCTAGGTTTAAGGCGACACTAGACTTACCATCCCCAGCCATAGCCGAGCAAATGGCGATGGAGCGAAGGGGTGGATTACAGAAGCGGAAATGCATGTTAGTGTAGAGAGATTCGAATGCTTTTTTAAATCGATTATCCTCAGAAATTCTGTCCTCATCGTTGTCAAAATCTACACTAAAATTATTGAATGGTTCAGGATTTTTACTAAATGGTATTTCTCCTAAAACAGGTAAATTATGGCCTTCTTCAATATCCTTGATTTCATAGAAGATATTCCGATACTTATCATAAAGGATAACTGTCCCCATCCCTAAAGCTAAACCGCCCATAACTCCCATCAAGATCAACTTATTCTGACTAGATTTTCCGATCGGTGCACCGGTCGGATCGCGGTAAAGCTGAGGTTGAGAAACTATCTCCCAAGGCACTTCCCGTTGAGCTTTCTCCACCTGCAAGGTCTCTTTCTGAGTTTCTAGTTGGTTGAGAGTTTGAGTAGCAATTTGTAACTGCCGCTGTAGATCATTATACTTACGGACAAAAATCGGGAATTCTTGGACTTCGCGATCAACAGTGTTTTTGGTTTGTATCAGAGCCTGATTACGAACCTGTAGTACCTCAATTTGGTTGGTGGTATCAACCAATTGTTGAATCAGTTGTAAACGAATTGGATTTTGAAGGGTTCGCACTCGGGGGTTAATCGGTTGACCTCCTAAGTTCTGACCCAGAATCCGTTGTACTTCCCGATTGAGAAGAGTTTCTAGGTTTTGCCGTTGCTCTAGTAGGGTTTGAATATTAGGGCTCTCTGGCTGAAAGCGGGCGGATTCTATCGCAATTCTACTTTCTATTTCTTTAAGATCCGCCAGTAACTTCTGATAGTTAGGATCTTCACTCAAGGCAGAAGAAGCTAAAGCTTCATTTGGCGATAGTTTTAATTGTCTTTGTAAGCTGTTTTTTAATTTAATTAGCTCTTGTAGCTGCCTGGTTGTATCTCTTTTTTGGTCGCCAATTTTACTAACTTTGTTTGATAATTGTCCCCCATCAAATTGAGGTTCAATTAGCTGATACTGCTGTTGCAGGTTTTGCAAATTTCCTTGGATAATATTAACTCTATCCTGTAATTTAGGAAGTTGCTCATTAATAAATTTAACCCCTTGGCCAATGCGAGTTTTTCGGTCTTCTAAACTATACTTTTCATATTCTTCAGCTGTTGTCTTTAAGACCAACTCTACTAGTTTGGGATCTGTCCCACTATAAGTAACTGATAGGATTTTAGTATTTTCACCTTGACTTTCTTCTTCGAGACGTTCAACTGTTAAATAATACTGAAGTAGCCCAAGCTTAAACTCTGGATACTGGAATTTAATTTTATTGACGATTTTAGATAAGACTTCAGGACTGGTTAGGATTTTAATCTGAGTTGCATAGTCCAGTTCAAAATTTCTCTCACCAGGTATTCTTCCCTGACCCCGAGTAAGTGTCATTGGTTCAGTGGATATTGCTGCAGCAGATGTGACTGGTTCGACTAACAGCTGAAAATTACCTGAATATATAGAGGGAGATTTGCTACTCAAAAAGGTAGCAGCAACAGTCACTAAACCTGCAATCCCTGCAACCACCATGGCTTGGCGTCGGGCAATCCTCAAAAGCGGACCTAGATTTAATCCTTTTTGAGGAGTATTTAACTCATCTTGCTCGTTTAATGTTAGTTGTTGCAATTGTCTGCCCCTTTTACTAGTTGATAAGGTTTCAGCCCCCTGTTGTATATCCAAGAGGATGCTAATTTTTGCAGGGAGACACTAATAATTACCAACTCTCAGGGCAATAATCCGGATTGTCCAGGTTTATAACCCTTTTCACATCGATGCTATAGTTGATCGATGTAGAAGCAAAACTTATCAATATTCCGGAGTGCTATCAACTCCTTTGGCTTGGGTTATTTATAGTATTTTTTTCACAATACTTTTGTCATGTCAAACTTGATTTATCTTAATAAATGTAAATCAATTTTATACCAATTCTGGAAATTACGGCTACAGATAAATTTAATCTTACCATCTCCTAATCTGGATATGTAGTCCTACTTTAACTACTTGGTATTATCCGCCGCCGGTTTAATTATCTTTGATAATACACTTCTTTGATAATACACTTATGATGCTACCATCTTTGATAGGATTTGTGGGCAAACTCTAAAATAGTTAGATCCAAAATCGGTAAGCCCAAGGATAATTCCGTGGGCTAAATTATGGCATTAAAAATTTAATTAACCCTGATTATGAAACAATTAATTAGCAATCCTATAGCTATAACAATTCTATACCTAGGACCAGAGAATGATCTCTCCTAGTAGAATCAGTTGATGGCTGCATCTCAATGCATGCAAAAACACTCTTCGGCAATAGAAGGCTAATATCATGTTATGACAATTACCCTTAATAAAAATCTCCCCCATCTCCCTATATTCCCCTCCTGGTCGGGGTTAGGGGTGGGTTCCTATCTCCTCACTTGGGTAGGTTTTTTACATTTGGGCGAGTACGTACTGGCATTGGGAATAAATTTCTCAAAATATGTCGGAAAATCTCCCAGAATTTCCACCGATTACCGACCCATCTCCCGCTCTTCCCCTCCTGGTCGGGGTTAGGGGTGGGTTCCGATTAGCCATTCCCCATTCCCCATTCCCCATTCCCCATTCCCCATTCCCCATTCCCCATTCCCCATTCCCCATTCCCCATTCCCCATTCCCCATTCCCCATTCCCTATTACCTATTACCTATTACCTATCTCCAAAGTAAAAAACCTACCCTTGTCAGCCCCACACTTCCCACCCTCCCCACACTTCCCTTCTTTTTTACAAATATGAGATGCACCCCAGTTGATTAGGATGATGGGGTATCGACTGCATCCCGTTCTGTGCGAATCCACTTGGTCTGAGGTTCCACCAGAAAAGCCAGATAGAGGGGAATTTTCCACAGAATGTAAATCGGGACAGCTAAGAGCATCAGGAGCGGAAAGTCTGCTCGGCAAAACTTAGCCCAACCTTCAACAATCGCAATTAACAGCAGCACCCCTTCTATGAGTAACACAATAGTACTTATCCATGATGCTCCCAATGCTCCCCCGAGTAAAGCTCCCCCTGTAGCAGCCACCCAAATTAGAACCAATAGGGACAATGGTGGCACACATAAGTCTAATGCGATCGCTAATAGGTCTATTCGTCTTTGACGAATAGACTCTTTGAGCAACTCAGGAACTTGGTTTAGCAAAGTCTCGATATGACCATGCTCCCAGCGTGACCTTTGACTCTTTGCTGAACCCTGTTTCATCAGACGACCTGTGACTCCTGCTTCCTGGCAATATATTGGGGAATGTCCGATGATCGCTAAATCCAAAGCCAACTGCATATCATCAACTGTTTTACTGCCAGCCAAAGAGATTTTGCGAATCACTGACCAGGGGAAAGCCATTCCTGAACCTGTTAACAAACAAGGCAAGCCCAGTCGATGTAACCCACTCGGACGGACTGTATTTTTGAATTTAACCGCCAGGGTAGAGATCAAATCCTTTAGTACCGGGTTGTCTGGTTGTGTCATTAAGTAAGTTGACTGAACCGGTCGTTGTGTAGCGATCGCAAGGCGGGAAATCCGTGAAATCGTTCCTTGAGCAACAATACAGTCTGCATCAACCACCACCACGACATCCGGTGGATTAGGCTCAATAAACCCCATACCGAAGTCTAAGGCATATCCCTTACCTCTGCGCTCATGATCTTGTCGTTCAATTACAATAGCGCCAGATTTCCGAGCCACTGCTGCAGTGTCATCAGTGCAATTATCAGCAATGACTATTAGTCGGTCTTGCTCCGTAAGCTGAGGTAGTAATGTTTCCAGGGTGGCACTGATATCAGAGGCTTCATTGTGAGCTGGAACTAAAACAGCCACCGTTGGTCGGGGTTTGCTAGCATCCGACCATGGCTCAGAGCCATTAGGCAAAATTGCTGCACTACATTCAATAAAAAGAACTGTAATTGGAACGATAAGGGCAAATGCTATTACCAAGAATGGAATATCAATCAATGAGATGAATGGCTGATTAGCTAACACAATTCAACATCCTTAAAGCTTAAAATAAGTTATTTTTTTAGGGAACAGGGAACAGGGAATAGTGATTAGGGAACAGGGAACAGGGAATAGTGATTAGGGAATAGTGATTAGGGAATAGTGATTAGGGAATAGTGATTAGGGAACAGATCAGAGGTTTTAGTCAACAAAAAAAACTTTATTTATCTTTTTTGATAAGTATTAACAAAAAAATATATATTATATAGAGCCAATAAATAATCGTTAAAGTCTAAAACAAACCTAGAGATAAATGATACATATCCAGATATTATCTAATAAAATTTAAATAAAAAACAATAAAATCAGATTTATTTGATAATGTTTAAGGTTACCTATTACCTGTTTACTATTACCTGTTTACTATTACCTTTTGCTATCAATCCTTTGTTTACAACTCAAATACAAACGCTATCTAACTGTTAGTATTAAGTACAGTTTTGTACTCAACCAAGTTACTACGCTGTCCGAGCAATCGATTTAGGTGAAATTGAATCTGACCTTGGACCTGAGGAAACTTGCCGATCATGCAAGACAGACTATAAAGTAAAGCATCTGTTGAGCTCAAACCTGTCTGGGACTTATGACGATAGATCCGGTAAGTCATCAGAGGATAACCCAACAACAGCAATAAGCTCAAGCCATGGGTGAGCCATGCGATCGCAAATACTAATATAGGTAAGAGTAATCCCCAGAACCAAATGCTCCGGCTTTCTTTGACCCAATGGCGTTCTGGAGTGTGACCGTGTAACCAGGCTCCCTCAGCGTAACCATGACCTGCTCTCAAGAACCGCTTCCAGCACTGACTAAAACGTGTCATTTGGGCATCATGCAAAGTCATTTCAGCATCTAGGCGAAAAATCTTCCAACCCTTCTGGCGCAGCCGCAAGCACAATTCCGGTTCTTCACCAGCAATTAGAGTAGGATTAAACCCTCCGACTTGTTCAAAAGCTTCTGTGCGCATCATTGCATCACCACCACAAGCGGAAGCTTCACCCACTGGTGTATCCCACTCCATGTCACACAATCGGTTATATATAGATGTTTCAGGGAAGCGCTCTCGTCGGCGACCACAGACTACAGCGACATTAGGGTTGGCTTCCAGTTCCTTTTGAGCATAGTTGAGCCATCCCCCTACTACCTCACAATCCCCATCCACGAATTGGACAAACTTAAGATTTGGCTCTAAATGTTTGAGATAGATATATCCCGCATTTCTAGCACGAGCTGCAGTAAAGGGTTTAGATAGGTCGAGTCCAATCACCTCTACCCCTAAAGAATGAGCGATTTCCACACTGTCATCTGTGGAGCCAGAATCGACATAAACCACACGAGCCACGTTTTTAATCACAGACAGTAAACACTGGCGTAGGCGTTCACCTTCATTGCGTCCAATCACAACTAATCCAATTTGCTTCAAACCTTGGGCTTTGTATTCTACAGCTGAGAGAGTGTTCATCGTTTAACTGCCTTGAAAATTTAGCTCTTTTCTTGCACTAGGCAAGGAATTGAAACGCAGAGGTAGCACTGAAACGCTGTTTCCCTAACGCTATCGTTGTTGGTGAAAAATTTTAGCCAGATTAAACTGTAACAGATTCACCCTTGTATAGCTTTCTAGGGAAGTTTACAGGATCAGGAATTTTGATCGATAAAGTCTATTAAGGCATCATACTTGGGTGAACTCTTTTGGTATACATGTTCTAAAGCCCCCCAGCTCCCCCATTTACTGGGCTTCTTGATATCAGAAAAGTGCATAAATAAGCCACCGCCCTGATTCTTCCATTCATTCAGGAGTTGTGTATAAATTTTATACATTTTTGGATGTCTATTAAGCTCAATGAAAAACTCAGTTAGTTTTTGATTATCGGACTTGACAAGATGTTGACCACCTTCGTAAACCACTAACTGTAGTTTTCTCTTATCTGCTACTTTGTGATGATAGTTAAAAATTTGATCAATATCACTTAAACTCTCATAGTCTTCTTCTTTGGGAAGTAACCCCCCGGATTTGATCTGCTTAAACGCTTTTGACACTCCCCCATCGGGTTCATTCAACCAAGATTCTATGGTGCTTTCGTTTTCTTCCGCGTTTAAGCTGCCATTAAAATATCCCGCGATCGCAAAAGCATCAATACTATGTTGATAACAAGGGGCATTACCCTCTGCTACCCACAGAGGACAATCCAAAGCAGCATTTTCCAAACCAAGCCATACGGTATGGGTAGCCATAACAGACACCACTTGATTGCTGTCACTACCAAATACATTTTTCCAAATATCAGACATTTGAGCAGTACGCATTCCATACCATTGCATGTATGCATCTCCTTTATCCTTGCCCCACCTAGCTTGACCTTGAGCTAACGCATAGTTAGCTTGTTGGAATTGCCAATTCCACACTTCATTAGACAGTTCCACATAAACCCTTAGATTTGGATCTAAGGTATCTTTAACTATTTGGGCAAAATTAGTGATATAGTCATCTGTAGCTTGATGGGGCATATTAAACCATGGATCAGCACCAATTCGATTGGCCAGTTTAACCATGATTTCTACAGGTACACCTTTACCGTAAGCGTAGGAGGCATCATCTACTTTTGGTATATTTGCCCATTCCCTTTGCTTAGAATGATTGGTTTCCATCCAGTCCATAAAACGGATGGCTTTAAATTTTTTAATTTTATTGATGAATTCCGGATTAAAAAGTTCAGACTCGTAAGTATCTTCATACTTAGCTTGAACAACACGAATGTTGCGAATATAATTACCCGTGTTATTAGGATCCGTAGCGGTAATTATTAAATAGATACTAGCCCCGGATGGCGTTACATTAATTACATCTCTTCCTGGCCTTGACGCTACCTCATCTTTGGTGGCATCAAACTTATATTCTATAGTGCCTTCTCCATCGTATAAAACCACATACTTTCCAGCTGGATAATTTTTCATCCCTGTAAAAAGTAGTGTAGCCACACGAGTATATTCAGGAGGAGCTTCTGGAGCAGGTAAAGACTTAACCCAGCCCTGTTCGTCTAAATCCAGTTTATCGTATTCCTCAGTATCCCACGAACCACTACAGCCTGTTTCTCCAGAGACACATTGAGTAATCCATGGTCTCGACGATTTGAAGGCATCTAAGAAAGGAAGTTCAGTTGACCAATCAGCAATTCCATTCAGGTTAGTTCCTAATTTAGGAGTTGTAAACGGAGAGTTTTGAACCGTTGATTTACTTAAAATAATATTAAGTTTTTGATAAAATTGTTCAGGATATGTTGGATGAAGCGCAATGAATAAAGTTAGACAAAAACTCAAAAAAAATAATGTAATTATTTGGAATTTATTAAAAACTATACTGTACACTAATTTTAACTATCAGGGCTAGCAAAACTGACTTGATAATTGGAAGTTATTGGTAAGCTGACTTCACTCAAGTAGCGTTCGTGGCACAGGCTTATAGCCTGTGACGCACGCCCATTAGCTTACTGCTTACATGGCTGGTAATTATCACCACTAATATATACTTAATAAAAAACAGCTATCCGGATTTTTGCTCTAGAGATTTTTATCAAAAGCTTACGCTATATATTAATTTAAGTTAATCTTGTTATAAAGTTATAATAACGAGAAGGATTTTTAGAAATCCATAGGTAAAGATCAAAGCAGGGGTATAACGGTAAACTTAGCTGTTGTATAACATAGACCAAATCGAGTTTAATGTCACTCTAAGACTTGCCAAGATTCACAAATGCCCCTGGTTAAGTTGCAGGTTGCATCTCCAGTATTAACATTTACTTTTAGAGAAATGAACAAGCCTGTTATTGTCATTGGACTAGATGCAGCTCAGCCCTCTGTCCTTGAGAAATGGATGTCTCAGGGACATCTCCAGACTATGCGTCGTTTGCGCGACCAGGGAACCTATGGACGCCTGAAAAATTTTGAAGCGTTTAGTGCAGAAACGCCTTGGACAACATTTTTGACTGGCTGCTCGCCTCACACAACTGGGTACTGGTCTCCCTTGGGATTCCGAGAAGGTAGCTATGAGTGCTACACCAAGGCCGCCTATGACTATAGTGAGTATCCTCCATTTTATGCCCTGGGTGAAGATTATCGAGTGGCAGTCTTTGACATGCCTCAAACTCGGCTCTGTGAGGAGGTAAATGGTCCCCAGGTTTTAGCTTGGGGAGCCCATTCTCCTCAAGTAGCTAGTGGCTCTTTACCGGCTTCACTGTTCCAAGAACTGGTTGACAAACATGGAGAACATCCAGGACTCCATAAGGACTATGCTGTGTGTGTTGATTTAAAGGGAACACTTCGACTTCGGAAACTTCTGGAGACAGGGATCTCCCGTCGCGCTACTATTTGTCAAGATCTCTTGGAACGAGAGTCTTGGGACTTGTTTTTAACAGTGTTTGGCGAAGCCCATGCACTGGGTCACAATTTCTGGCAGTTGAGTCAACCGGAACATCCTCTCTATGAGCATTTTAGTTCCCGTGTTTCAGGTGATCCCATGCTCGAAGGCTTTCAAGCCATTGATCGGGCAATCGGCAAGATTTTAGCCAAAGCACCAAAGGATGCTCATGTCGTCATTTTCTCCGCTCATGGCATGGGTCCTAACACCATGGATGCCCCCAGCACCACCTTCCTGCCTGAGTTTTTATATCGCCTTAGTTTCCCTGGGAAATTTGCCCTGGCTAATGGTACTGAGTTGGGAACACCCCCTGAACCGATAATTACCAAAATGAAATGGAACTATTGGGAGCGACATCTGTGGGGTACCAAGTATGATCCTAATCCCATTAAAAGGTTTTTGAGACGAGAAACTCCCACCAAGCTTTTCAAACTAATCGAGCCATGGTTAGATTCTTCTCAAGAACCCGATCTGATCTCCCCATTCAGGCTAGCGAAGGAAACCGATGTAGTACCTTTCCAACCAGCCGCTTGGTATGCACCGGTCTGGCACAAGATGAAAGCGTTTGCCCTACCAAGCTTTTCAGAAGGGTATATCCGTATCAATCTTCAGGGACGAGAACCCCAAGGATTGGTACCGGAATCGGAGTATGATGCTTTCTGTGATGAACTGATCCAAAAGCTTTACGCTCTTAAAGATGCCCGAAAAGGTGTACCCATGGTCAAGGAGATCATCAGGACACGGAAGTCGCCCACTGAGCGAAATTGTAAGCTGTCTGATGCCGACTTGGTACTTGTCTGGCAAGATGAGTATGCCACAGATGTGGTGGAAAGTCCTGATGTTGGACGTATTGGTCCTGTACCCCATTATCGTGCTGGCAGCCATCGCCCTGAGGGATTTATCATCGCCGCAGGTCCAGATATTGCGTCCGGTGTTGATTTCGGAGGCGGTCATGCTCTTGATCTTCCCCCCACAATTTTGGAATTGATGGGTGCACCAATTCCTGAATACTTTGAAGGTAAGCCACTACCATTGCTAGCAAAAGAGCTTGTCAACGGTTAATATGCTTACCGGCTTAGAGTGTGGTCAGAAACATTGCCCTCATAGTTAAGTCTTTGTAAATTAGAAATGAGGGATAAGGTAAAGAGGGGATGAGGATATTTTTACTCCTCTTTCCCCTCTTCATTTTATTCCAAATCTCACAAATCCGACAGGAATCAATTGAACATGCTTATCATCACACGATGTATACGTTCTGCCCATTTATCCCAATTTAGAGACTGATCGTATTCTTCTCTAGAAGACTTTACTAACTGTTCATAGACTGCCCGATCACCAAAGTTATTTGCTATCACACTAGCATACTGATCACTTGAGGCAGATAACGGTAACATATAACCATTTTTGCCATTTTTAATAATTGTCGGAATTCCTCCGACATCAGTTGTGATTACAGGGAGACCAAATGCATTAGCCTCACAAATCACAATTGGTGAACAATCAGCACGGGTGGGAAACATCAAAAAATGGGATTGCAAAAATAATTGATTAAGTTCCTCTCGTTGCTTAGGATTATTTTTATTCAAAAAAGGAATGACGTTGAGCCGCTCATGCTTAATGTCATCCGGTGGCACACAACCAAGCATAACTAGCTCAGCGTCAATTCCCATGTTGAGCAGAGATATCAGAGTTTCAAAGGCAATATTTCCACCTTTTCTCTGCCAATCTTTACCAATAAACAATAAACGGCAACGGGAAGCATTACACTTGGAAAATAGTTGATATACTGAGGGGATATCATCTAAATTTGCTCCAAAGGGAATTACTTCAACTTTCTCTGGATCTGCCTGATAGTCGCTAATGGCAGATTTGGCAGCCCAGTCTGAAGAATAAACTAGTTTATGAGATTTTGATAATACAGTAAATTCCTGTTTTTCTCCTAGTTCAAATTCTTCTATATTTCGGTAAATTTTATAGTATTCATTGTTGATTAGCTTCGGAGTGGCATCGGATAAAAAAATAATAGGAATACTAGTGTCAATTAAACTTAATTCTCCTGATGCAACGGGGCAAAATAGTAAATCACATGGGGTTTCTTTGAACTGTCTTTGAACTGTCAGTATGAATCGATTGAGCTGTTCATTGTGATCAGAAGACTTGAAACCTAAAAATGAATGGATTAATTGGATAGGCTTGACTAGCTTATGCCAATAGGATACTTTTTTGGGATTGCCGAGATTAATCAACTGAAGGTCTCTTGATGCCAGAGACCTATGCATATAATAAAGGGTGCCAGAAAAAGTATTTTTATCTAAATAATTCTGAGAAGAGAAAAAACCAACTCTCAAGGGCTGCATCATCGGTTTTACGAAGGTTGAATCTTGCCATCAAAATGTACCGCTTCAATTATAGCTCCCTATTAGTAAAGTATTTGATGTTAAACCAGCAGTATTATTAAATTGATTGATAATTTATTGCTCCCCAGTAGTTTACTTTTTAATGTAATCATTTTTAGGGATTTTTTAAAAAAACTAAGCAAAATTGCTTAGTTAGCTCTAGGTTAACACGGCATTAGGATTTTCTTTAAAGGTTTCAGGGGTTTCACCATACGCCTCAACTTATTATCAACATAGATCATATAACAGTCAAGAGGCTCGGCTCCAAAACTTTTCTTAAATGCTATAACTCCTGGCAATCCACCACTAGGATTAAAATCAAACCAAGAATATCCTTGTTCACAAGAATCTTTAACAATTTCATACATAACTAAGTTAACTGGTCTTAGATTCAAGTATTTTTCTAAGGATGAGCCATGCCAATACACCACATGTTTCTTGGCGTAGAAGCATAGTGCTCCGCTGATAATTTGGTCTTGATAGTGGGCTAGCCAAAGCTTAACGTTAGGTGACTTAAGTTGAAAAATTGTTTTAAAAAGTTCCCAATTATAGCTACCAAGACTATTATCTCCCCATCGTCGTAATGAATCTTGATAAACTTGATAATATTCCCACCATTGGTCTAGGGTAGATGCTGTAGTTACTGAAACTCCTTCCTTGATAGCTTTTCGGACTTTTCGAGCCATAGAACTACCGCCCTTTTTCCAAGTTTTGGAAATTGTTTCAAAACCCACGTCTAAGTTAATGGCGTGAGTGGTATCCTCCTCTTGTTCACTGACACAACTTAGGGCTACAGCTTTACTAGCTAGTTCATTGTAAGGATTTACTCGCCAACTTAATTTACCCCAAAAATTTTTATCGAGAAATTTAACTAGTAAAATGGCATGGTCAATGGTAAGTTCGTCTGCGGAAATCCATCCTCCAAAGGTTCCGTCTGGTGAGGATGAGTATTTCTTGATAAATTTCTGATTTCCAAGTTTATAGGAAAGGGCAATCAAAGCTCTTTTTTGATCTGAGAATAGGATAATTAGAGGGTTTGGACGAAATTCTCCTTGAGTATAGGTATTCCAGATTTCAGCCCATTCTCTTGAATGAAAATAAGTTGAATAATTGCATTGTTGCCAAATTTTGTCCCATTCTTCAGAATTAGCGAGATAGGTTTTGGTAATTGATAGGCTCATTGACTACTCCTATAATTAATTTTTGTGACCCTAAGTATTAGAAATGCCCTAGTGAATTGCTTGATTAATCTTGACCAAAGAGAATACAAAGTAAGCGTTCGCGTAGCGTGACCTACGGTCAATCGCTTACCTGGAAACATCAACAAAGCGATGCAGCTTCGGAACAGGGGAGGCAGCGCGGTCTTGGGGGTCTCCCCCACTCGCTATTGCCGTGGTTTCCCCCACTCGCTATTGCATCAAGAAGGGAAAAATGCGATTGACCGTTCGCGCAGCGTCGGGCTTTGCCCGAAAGGTCACGCTACGCGAACGCTTGAGTATTGGATTTATCGATTTAGATAGCTGGGCTGATTTTCACCTATCTATTTATTTCACGACTTACGCAGTAACTCTACTTGTAGGGTCTCACCCTACTATTTCTAGTGTTTGTTACCCAATTTTGCGTAAGTCCTGTATGTCTTAAAGTTCTGGTAAAGTTCAGAAAAATTTCTTAATTGATGCCACAACCCTTGCTTGGTCAGCCTCAGTCATATCGTTGTAAAAGGGCAGACGAAGTAAGCGATCGCTTACATCCTCAGTCACCAAGCAGTCTCCTTCTTTGCCCCCAAACTCTCGTCCCATATCAGACAAGTGCAATGGCAGATAGTGAAAAACGCTGTAGATGCCTTGAGCTTTTAAGTGAGCAATCAAGGCTTGGCGCTTCTCTAGGGACGGTAAGAGTACGTAGAACATATGGTATGCCTGGTCACAGTACTCTGGCACAATTGGCAAGCGGATACCGTACTCCGGTGCCCAATCCTTGAGATTTTCGTAGTAGTACTCCCAAATTTGCTGTCGTTTGCTCTGAATCTGTTGGCGACTTTCTAGCTGAGCATACAAGAAAGCTGCGAGTATGCCTGAGGGGAGATAACTCGAACCAATGTCTACCCAGGTGTACTTATCAATTTGACCGCGATAGAAGCGAGTGCGATTAGTTCCTTTCTCCCGGATAATCTCAGCACGTTCGATATACTGCGGGTCGTTGATCAACAGTGCGCCACCTTCTCCACAGGTAAAGTTCTTAGTCTCGTGAAAACTCTGGGTAGCTAGACAACCAAATGTACCTAGATACTTGCCTTTATACTTAGCAAATAGTCCATGAGCATTGTCCTCAACAACTGGTATACCGTAGCGCCCAGCAATCTCCAAAATAGCATCCATCTCGCATGCTACACCGGCGTAATGTACAGGGACAATGGCTTTGGTGCGAGGGGTAATCAGTGATTCTAATTTCTCTTCATTTAAATTGAGGGTATCCGGGCGGATGTCGATAAAGACAGGTTGAGCACCTCGTAAGATGAAGGCATTAATGGTAGAGACAAAGGTGAAGGAGGGAACAATGACTTCATCCCCTGGTTGGATGTTTAATAGTAGTGCCGCCATTTCCAGAGCATGGGTGCAGGAAGTGGTTAGCAGAACCTTTGGAATTGACAATATTTGTTCGAGTAGAGCATGACATTGTTTGGTAATAGCACCATCACCGGAAAGATCCATGTTCTTGATGGTCTGTTGGATATACTCAAATTCCGTTCCGACAGTAACAGGGCGGTTAAAAGGTATAGTTGACAAAGTAACTTCCATTTTTAGTTAGCAATTATTAGTTTCTACTTGGTATTAATCCGATTAATTTTTACAATGCACCTGAAATCCTATAGATTCTGACTTCTTGCTCTGGCTGGTTATTGCTAGTAATCCTAATAATTAGTAAATTTTTATTAGGGAGATGTTTAGTTGTAGCGCCCTGAACTTAACCGATGCTGAATTAACCACTGTTCATTTTCTGGTGAGTCATGTAGCCATCGCTTAATTAGGTCAGCAAATTTTACTGGAAGCTGCAAACTCTTCCAGGTTTCGTAAGAGGCTATAGACAGATTATGGTAAAGATCTGAATCGGAAAGCAGCTTTTGAATAGATTCTGCTAAAGCAACAGAGTTGCCAGCAGGAAAAATTTTCGCACTGATGCCATCTTTTAGTTTATTAATAAACATTGGGTGATCTGAAGCAATGATTGGAGTTCGAGCGCAAAGGGCATGAGTAATTGCTAGTGGGAAACCCTCTGGAAATTCGTGGCGACTAGGAACTAATACAAGATCAGATTCTCTCATCAGAGGAACTACGGTATTATTTGGTACTATTCCCAGAAACTCTACACAGTCTTCGATTTGTAGCTGCTTAGCTTTATTGACAAAGAAACCTGTTTTATCGTTACCAGCTATCTTCAATTTTATTGGAAACTTATTAGCTTTTAATTTAGCGATAGATTCTAATATATCCCCAACCCCTTTAGCTTCAATCATTGACCCAATGTAAAACAGTTGCCAAGACTTGGCCTGTGCTGGGAGAGTTTTTGGTGACAAGGATTCTGGGGTTTCAGTAACAATAAAAGTCCAAGGAATTATCTTGTCAGATTGGACTCCTATGTCCTGGAGTACTCGGGAGGAATCAATCCCATAACTACCAATCCATTGGATTCGATCATTATTTAATAATTGGCTTAGTAAATAATTACGAAACTTGTTACGCACCTTTCTGGTTGGAATAGATTCAGCAAATAGGGCTAGGGTTGGAACATTATTCTGAATTGCCCAACGAAAAACTTCCCGAATTGGTGTGCGAACAACTAAATGAGTGGGATGGTAATCTTCAATCAATTTGATTAAATTTTTAACCTTAATCTCTCCATTAAACCCTGCACCAATGGCACGAACTCCTTTTTCCAGTAGCTGATTGTAGGGTTTTTCGGTCATACAACAGAGAGTTGCAACTTCCCCAATTTGTTTGCCAATTTCAGCTACCGCATCTACAGAATATTTCTGAGCATAGTATGTCTCAGGTCCACCGTTAGCTAAGCGTTCAAAGGCTTCACGGTAATCTCCAGCATACTGAATAATCAATAAACGCATGAAATTAATTACGTTATTCTAACTCAATTTTCCTAAAAAACATTAATTTTTTTATAAATTACCGTTATTTTTTTTAATAAATAAAACTATACCCTTAATATAGACTATTCCATTTGATTAATTGTCATGATAGTGATTTTTAGTATAAATGTGTGATTTTTTAAAAATTAGCATACACTACCATTGATTTATTATCGAAATCCTTAAAGATTAAGTAAATAATATCAAGACTAGGTAACGCTAATTTTTCCTATCCATTTAATTTAAAAAATAGATAAAAAAAAGCTATAGAGCATCAGGTGTAAGCTAATAGGCATTTATAGCAGTCGAAGTAAAGCTTAAGACATATTTATGCTCCCTGCTCCCTTTAAACCAAAATACTCTGTCCTAAACTATAATTCGGTTGCTATAAATTTTAAGATCGATCCAGTTGTGCAAAAGGCTTCAATCCATCTCCCAATCTCCCAATCTTCCAATCTCCCAATCTCCCAATCAGCACCGATTCATAATTTACATGCGTGAAAGCTTAATTATCAATACAAGCTCAATCAAATAAATCCGGATTATTGAGCCTATTTTTAAAAACCAATAAAGTCAAACTGAGTGCCCTGGTCTATAGAGAAAATTTTGTTAAGGGTGGTTATTAATTAGTGGTTAGTTTATTTTTTTTACTAACTACTAAATAGTCAAGTAATAACCACCCTCCAAGGAGGTAATTAATCCGATGTTACTAGAAGTGAGCAGCACAGAAAACTGCCTAGATTTGGTAAGTAAAGGCAGCTTTGGTGGATAAAAATTAATGCACCATAGACGATGGACAATTACCAGCTTCCCTGAAGCGTAAGGAGCATGCCATTGACCTTAAAGAGGTTTGAGAGTATTAGCCAAAAGTGCAATGGCATCTTTAACGTCTCCCTGAGCTGATTCTGTGGCGCAAATTAACATCACCACCACATTTTTACCCAGCTGACGCGCTAAGATCACTCCACTGACTGGCTGAGTCTGACCACCTAGGGTTAAGCTACCTCTCCAAGGAAGAGACACCCCTCCTGGTACTGGCTGAAAATTACCAGTTTGAAATCCTTCACCCCGCCTAAACTGTTCAATAGCAATCTGTGCTAGGGAAGGGTTGCTTAATGGACGATCTGTCGCTCTTTGTTCTACAAGCACCGTGTAGGCTAAGTTACCATCGGGTGCTTCAATTAATGGGAAACCACCCATGGTACTAACCTTATACCCTTCCAGTATACCCACCTGAAAGCGCTTTGTGAGATCTTTATAAGGTTCTTGATTAAGTCTTAAAGTATGGGCTGAGGTATCAGCAGTAGTGGGAAACGCTGCTAGGGCAGACAATTGAGCTTGAGCTGGTAATGATTGTATTGGTATAGTCAATT
>NZ_JAAHHE010000899.1:0-1317 GCF_010692525.1 Moorena sp. SIO3B2 | reverse complement strand
AAATAGCTGAGGAATACAACGGTATTTGTCTTGGTGATTATTCAAGTTAAGGCTCATATCAAAAATTTTTCCGGTTTCCTATACTTTCCACAACTGCGGATTTTATCTCTTTTACTCCTGCTGTTTTCGGGGACTGGTTATGATTGTGACTCAGCTGAGCTTATGACCCTGGTTAGTATAACACTTCACGGGAGAATATAGAAGTAGACTGTCGAAGCTGGATAACAAGCGTGAAGTAGCATATCCCATTCACAGCCACTTTGTCAAACTTATAAGATGTAATTTATAGCGTTTCTCATAGTAATGAGGTATACAGTATTTTTTTGTTTAGCGATTCCCGATTCCCGATTCCCGATTCCCGATTACCTGTTCCCTAAAGCAATTGATAAATGCTATAATTAATATTTATAATATATCTAAATTTATAAATATTAATCATGTCAACAACAAAAAATGCTGCTGAAGACTATTATGATAAATTTGCTGCCAAATATGACGAGGTGTTAAAGCAGCCCAGTTCTAATGTCCAGTATGTCAATGAAGCGGTTAAAATATTCCATGGACATAATCACCATCAAGGCAGTGTTTTAGATATTGCTTGTGGGACAGGTATCCTAAGTGAATTGTTGCAAGGGGAGTTTGACTATACAGGGATTGATATTTCAAGTAAGATGCTGGATTATGCGGCCAAAAGGGGTTATAAAACTATCCACAAGCCCATTGAAACAGCCCTCGCTGAAATTGAGAGCAAGTCCTACGATTTTGTTTTTTGTTTAAGTTCCTTACTGTTTGTGGAAGACGTGGCAACAGCTATTAAGCAGATGAATCGAATTGCCCGCAAAACTATTATTTTTAGCCTTGATGAAACAACAGAAGAATATATTAAAAAGGTTGGTATACCAGTTTATGACCACTCAAAAATTGCCATCGACAATGCCATCGAAGATTATTTTATTGTGGGTTGGACTTCTCCCAGCCAAGGAATTACAATCCGAACTCGTATGATTTACATTGAAGCAAATACATAGGATTTTTAATAGGAAAGGGAGTCGGGAATCGGGAGTCGGGAATCGGGAATCGGGAATCGGGAAACAAGATTGTTTTGCTCATTCCAGATAGCGTTACTAATAATCATGGTGTCGCTGTGAAATAGACCCCGATCAAAAACTCTACCGGTTGTGCTGGAGATGATGCGTTCGCGAAGCGGTTCCGTTCGCGTAGCGTGGCCGAAAGGCCAAGGAACATCGCGCCCAATTTCCCTGAATCAAAATCGGGTGCATCTTCTAAAAGTTGTTTGACCCAGCAGTGGTGCGTTAC
>NZ_JAAHHE010000898.1:0-1318 GCF_010692525.1 Moorena sp. SIO3B2 | reverse complement strand
TCTGGCGCATTTTTGCCCGTCCAAGACTTTAGCAAAGGTGTTGTGAAAATCCAGGTGGTTGAGGGTGACTTAGAACGGATTGAACTGGAGGGATTAAACCGTCTGCGGGAAGGATATGTGCGCAGTCGCCTTGAACTAGCCACTCACCCACCATTAAATCGAAGCCGCTTAGAAGAAGCCCTGAAACTGCTGCAACTTGACCCTTTACTCAATCAAGTGGATGCCGAGTTAACTGCAGGAAGCGGCTCTGGTAGCAATATTTTGCAAGTCAAACTCAAAGAAGCGTCTGCCTTTCACGCTGGTATTTCTACCGCCAACAACCAATCTCCCAGCATTGGTTCACTACAAACCAGGCTGTTTGTTGCCCATGATAATCTTTTGGGTTTTGGCGATCGCTTCAGCACTCAATACAGCTTTACCGAAGGGCTAGACCTCTACGATATCAACTATTCTATCCCCCTCAATCCCTACAATGGCACCCTTACTGTACGCTACAACAACAGCGACAGCGGCATTATCGAAGATGAATTTGAGGAGTTTGATATCGAAAGCGAAACTCGCACCTTTTCTGTTAGTTTTCGCCAACCGATATTACGCTCCCCAGAAAGTGAATTTGCTCTGAGTTTAGCCCTAGACTTGCGTCGCAGTCAAACCTTCTTACTCGGGGAACCCTTTTCTTTCTCAGTTGGTCCAGAAGACGGGGAATCCAAGGTAACGGTATTGCGATTTTCTCAAGATTGGATAGACCGTAGTAGCCCTAGTCGGATATTAGCTGCTCGCTCTCAGTTTAGTTTTGGGTTAGGTGCCTTTGATGCAACTATCAACAATAGTGGGACTGACGGGCGATTCTTTAGCTGGTTGGGACAATTCCAATTGGTACAACAGTTGTCACCGAGAACGACCCTGATCACACAAATTAATGCTCAGTTAACCCCAGATTCTTTGCTCTCCCTAGAACGCTTCAGTATCGGTGGCGTGGATACTATCAAAGGCTATCGACAAAACCAACTGGTTGCTGATAACGGTATCCTGGGTTCGGTACAAGTCCGCATCCCTCTCACCTCAGACCCCACCAGGCTCCAACTAGCCCCTTTTTTTGAAATCGGTACAGCTTGGAATAATCTAGATCCTGACCCTGACCTCGCCACCATTGCTAGCTTGGGAGTAGGTTTGCGATCGCAAATTATCTCTGGTTTAGATTTGCGCTTAGACTATGGTATCCCCTTGATTGAGGTCAACAACCGGGGAAATTCACTACAAGAGAATGGTTTCCACTTTTCAGTGGCCTACCAGCCCTAGGTTCGCAGCTGAGTTTTGA
>NZ_JAAHHE010000897.1:0-1329 GCF_010692525.1 Moorena sp. SIO3B2 | reverse complement strand
TCAACTACTGCTGTTGGACTAAGAACTGGAAAAAAAGTACCACCAATAATTATTTGGAGGACTACAGAATTTACTGGGTGGACACCAAAAGAACGATGTGAGCATGTAACTAAAAAATTAAACGATCGGTATAAAGATAATGGCTATTACCTGAAGGGACTAGGTGTAACCCATGGAAAAGTAGGTGAAAATGAAAATGAAAATGAAAATAATATTAATATTAATAGAATTTGTCTAGCCCCTTATGGATTAGTTTGTAATAGGAAAAACCACTTGTTTAATGTTCCTTATGGTAAGAACCCAGAGGATTATATGGAACAAATAAATGTTGCGATCAGTAACTTAGGAGGTGAATCGAAGTTTAACCCTGTATATAATACAGGAGGAGAAACAAGAATGTGGATTCACCTTGTTTATATAGAAGATTATTTGGAAAAAGAAGAAGATTATAACAATAAACCTTCAAGACCTGAGCGTCCAGAACCTAATCCACCAGAATGTGGTGAGTTTTGCTAATCTCAAAAGTAGATGGCGTTGCTGATTATGGGTATGATTACGCACCCCTAGCGCTCCAATTTTGGGTGGAACAAAACTTTCTTTCGTCACCCAAAGTTGGGGTATTGTATTTAGGGGGATTTACCAAAACCATAAGATCTAAATTCATACTTGAATTCAGCAATGTCAAATTTTTGATATTAGTCGGCTATAAAAATAGCTACTTGAGGAAAAAATATGAATCACACTCATAAACTATCTTTGCTTGTTTTAGGAATAACTACAACATTAGGTTTACTAATAACTCCTCATGCAAAAACTTTATCTATAAATCAATATAGCGAAGACGATATAAATGCAATTAGCAGAATGACTACAGTTGTTATTGGTAATTATTCGGGAACTTTCGAGGAAGAAGATAGTTATGGAAATGTGAATTGTACAGAGCCAAAAATTATTAAAAATATAGACAAAAAAAAGAAACAAATTAAAGAAAATCAAGCTTCAGGGGTAATTATAGCTAAACGAAATAATACATTTTATGTTTTAACAAATCAGCACGTGCTTGAAAAAGGAGCTGATTGTTATGGGATTGTAGTTTGGGATGGCGACAAACATAGTATTCACTTTTCAAAAGACTCAGATATTCAATATATTGACAAAAAAGAATTTGGTCAAGGAGTAGATCTAGCACTAATTAAATTTCAGGGTTACAGTTCTAATCAATACTACGTTGCTTCCCTTAAAGATTCAAATACTATTCCAGATTCTGGTCAATTATTTGTCTCTGGTTGGCCAACTCCACCAGAAGATGTAGTCTCGAGATGCTAACTG
>NZ_JAAHHE010000896.1:0-1332 GCF_010692525.1 Moorena sp. SIO3B2 | reverse complement strand
TCATTCTTTCAGCCAACGGCTAACCTCAAATAAATCTTGAGTATATGTGCCAAAATTGCGTACCGTTTGGCACATATACTCAAGATTTATTTGAGGTTAGCCGTTGGCTGAAAGAATGTGATGTTGACACCGTTGCAATTGAATCAACCGGTGTTCTTTGGATTCCTCTCTACGAGCATCTTTCAGAACAAGGATTTGACGTTTGTTTGGTCAATGCAAAGCATATAAAAAATGTTCCGGGCAAAAAGACAGATGTGCTCGATTGTCAATGGCTCCAACAACTTCATACTTATGGGTTGTTACAGGGCTCATTTCGCCCAAAAGAAGAAATGGTTCAACTCCGTTCACTTGTCCGTCAAAGAGCAATGCTGATAGAGTCTCGTAGTCGTCATATTCAGCATATGCATAAAGCCCTACAGCAAATGAATGTAAGACTGGATCGGGCCGTATCTGATGTGACTGGCAAAACTGGTATGTCAATTATTCGTGCGATCATCGACGGAGAGAAAAATAGCCGTCAATTGGCAACATTTCGAGATGGTCGTTGTCGGCTTTCTGAGGAAGAAATTGCCAAAGCTTTAGAAGGAAATTTTCGAGACGATCATCTCTTTGCGTTGAAACAGGCTGTTGAGCTTTATGATTTTTACACACAAAAAATCGTTGATTGTGACATAAAAATTGAATCCCGATATGCAATTTTACACCCAGAGTTCCATCAAGATTTACCTGCTTTACCTGCAGCTAAGAAGCATAATAAAGTGGGTAACCAGCCTCATTTTGATTTACAGTCCGATCTCTATCAGCTTTGTGGTGTTGATCTAACCGCGATTGAAGGTGTCTCTACTCTAACGGTACAAACCGTCATTTCTGAAATTGGTTTGGATATGTCCGTTTGGCCAACAGCTGCAAAGTTTGCTCGCTGGCTGGGTCTCGCTCCTAACAATCAAATAACAGGTGGAAAAGTTATTAAACGAGGAACTTCTAAAGTGACCAATCGAGCTACTCAAGCTCTTCGTATGGCGGCTCAATCGGTTTATCGTAGTGATGGGCCAATTGGGCGCTTCTATCGACGAATAAAACGAAAACATGGGCCACAGGTTGCCATCACAGCCACCGCTCATAAATTGGCAAGAATTATTTACGCTTTGTTAAAGAGCAAAACCCCATATCAGCCACAGCTTTTAGATGATTACGAAGTCAAGCGGGAGAAATACCGGTTACACCTGCTTCACAAGCAGGCGCAAAAACTCGGATATGATTTAACCCCTATTCAATCTTAGTAGACTTTTGTTTCTTAGTAGCCCTAGGATGTGAGCCTGCATCCTTCAAAAA
>NZ_JAAHHE010000895.1:0-1338 GCF_010692525.1 Moorena sp. SIO3B2 | reverse complement strand
CCTGGTTGGGTTGGGGGTTACGCAATTTCACTCCTCTTTACCAGTCACAAATGGAAGTCTGGCTTGGTCATCCCCATAATCTACCTCTAATGTTGACTGCTGAAACTGGCATCCCAGGCACACTGATGTTGAGTGGATTAGTTGGCTGGATTATGGTTGAAGGTATCCAACTATTAAGGGTTTGGTCAACCGTTGCGACCCCTACCACTAGACAAGATTGGCATCAAGACAACTTAATTCTGTTCAGTTATCTGGTGGCTTTTGGCAGCTGTACTCTATTCAATCTGCTGGATGTAACTCTGTTTGATTTTCGGGTTAATACCTTGGGATGGCTGTTGTTGTCAGCGATTCGTGGCGTGGCGTGTCACCGATAAAAGGGGGCTCGGGGGATGAGAAGCCCTTGCCTAATAGACATCTCCAGAAACTCGGTTTTGACCCAGGCAGTACAAGGGTTTGAGGTTAATTTTTGGAGATGTCTAATGGCATAGGGAGGGATAATCCCCCGCAGCCAGCCGAACGCCCCCCGCGTGACCAAAGGTCAAGGGTTCAATACCCTTGAGGTTGGCTAATAAATCTTCCGGAATATCCACGCATCTTGATGTAGAATAAATATAGACTGAAATGAGCTAAGACACTCCTAACTTTCGGCAAAGCCGACGCTACGCGAACGGAGAAACGGCTAAGCCAGTAAGTCAGTGTCGGCGAGTGATGCGCTTGCTCGAAGTATTGGGGCTGTCGGGGAATTGACTCGGTTGTAGAAGCTGCGGAAGTGTCCGTAGAGTAAGCCAGCCTGGAGGTTAGGCACTTGACCCTTAAGCTTAATTAATCTGGAGCTTGAGCGCGTCAAGTCTGCGCTTAGCTACTGAAACCAACACGCCTGTTGCTTGGGGGTGAAAGCCCCCAGCTTCTAGCCGTGGGGAAGCTTACATTTAACCTAATTTAGTTCTAGATAAAGCAATTAGCTAAACCTTAGTTGAAAAGGAGTCATCTAAGCAAGGGTCAGGATAACCGCTCCCATGTTCACTAGAATACGCGAAGTTAAGCTTGGTTTACCCGATTTGTCGGGTTTTGTGCCAGGATTACAAAATCAGGATCCTTCCAGATGTCACAATAATCGAAAGCGTTGTCTAACCAGTTAGGATAAAACTGCGGTGGCACAAGATCGGGTCAGAAAAAACATTAGGAATCGCGAAAGCCCAAACCCTACTAGTTATTACGAAATACTGGGATTGCACCCTAGTGCATCACCCATAGCTATCCGACGTGCCTATCGGCAACTCAGTAAGCGCTATCATCCTGATACAACCGACTTACCCACTGAAACTGCCACGATTAAAT
>NZ_JAAHHE010000894.1:0-1346 GCF_010692525.1 Moorena sp. SIO3B2 | reverse complement strand
GCTCCAACCAAGAGTAATGTTTTTGCTTCGCATAATAAGTTGCACAATTCCCTAGGCTATTAGCATTCTCGCATTGGAACAACCAAAAGGCTTTTTCCTCCTCTGAAAAACTAGCTTTGACTGGAATTGTCTTGTACAGTTGTCATCACCTCCTTGTTTTTTTAATATACTCTTAGTAAAGACGTTGGTTCTGAATATGTCAACAATAAATGAGCGGAAAACCAGAAAAAGAATGCGGGGAGTACCCGTACATCATGATGAATTGAAGAAGCCCCATACCGTTTGGCTAACTGGGACTACTTGGAAGTGGCTTCAATTATCAGCTAGAGAATCAAATACCAGTGTGGGAGAACTTGTAGAAAAAATTATTAGATCTGAAATAAAGAAAGACTAAAGAGACACGACTGGGTCAACCCAGTCTCTCTGTTTCACCCTCGGTCTAAAGACACAAGGCTCTCACATTTCAAGAAGTTTTGGTAGGAAAAGACCCTCGGCATCTTCTGTGTCTTCCTAACAGACTGTTCTCACTTTTGATGGTCAGGATGATTATATCGATTTGGGAAATCAGCCTGAATTTAAAATTGCCAAAGATATCACCCTAGAAGCTTGGATTTATTGTGAAGCCTAAGTTAGAGAGGCTGGTATTATTTCCAAGGTTTTTGATACAGGTGCTGCTAAGAGTGGATACGCTCTCTTACTCAATGGGAAAATCGGGATATTTTTTGCTGTGAAAACCTCATCTCAAAAAATTCTGTAAAGGATTTTGGAATATCGGCTAAGGTCACTTTTCCCTGTACCATTGTTGTCCAACCATAGACGGATGCAGCTATTTCAGATGAACTTAACTGTCCGGATATCTTCATCTATCGATGAATACTGAGACTTTTTCCCTTTGGCTTTGAACTCTATAATAATCACCGAATTTCGACTTTATTCGATATATATTTATCTTAACAGGCTTGTATAAAAGTGTTAAGCAAAAGTCGAGATTTTATTCACGGCGACTAAAGTCGCTACGAGCTTTCATCCCTGGTTTGAAAACACGGGGCTTTCAGCTTTAGGAGTTCCGTAAGCATTCAGCGGTCAGCTTAATGCTCGCGTTTTCTCTTTAGCCAATATTCAGGGTAATTGGCATACTTTCCGGAGCAGGAATAACCCTACCAATCAAGGAGCTTTGCTTGTGACCAAATGTTTTCAACTTCTTGATACATTCATCAAGGTTTTCAGCTGGAATAGCAGCCAGGAGTCCACCAGAGGTTTGAGGGTCAAATAACAACTGGTATTTGGCTAAATCACTAGCCTGGGTAGCATTATTGATGTAGATGGCTAGTCGTAAATTTTGAGGG
>NZ_JAAHHE010000893.1:0-1347 GCF_010692525.1 Moorena sp. SIO3B2 | reverse complement strand
ACATTAGGATTACCAACTGAGGCAGCAGTAGAAGCAATGTTGATAATGCGACCCCACTTGCGTTCGATCATTCCTGGTAAACAAAACTTGATCGTACGATAAATACCATTGAGATTAACATCAATAACACGATACCAGTCTTGATCAGGATGCTCGCAGATTTTATGCAGGTAGGTTATTCCAGCAGCATTAACTAGGATATCGACTTGACCAAAAGTTTTGAATACATTATTGCAAAAAGTCTCAACTGAATCAGTAGAAGAGACATCTAGGGTCATTGCTAAAGCCTTAACCCCCTTTGCCTCAATTTCTGTTTGGCAAGAACTTTGCTCAGCGGAGCGGGAGCCAATGGCTACGTTAGCCCCAACTTCTGCTAAAGCAAGAGCGACGGCTTTGCCTATACCAGATGTTCCGCCGGTTACTATTGCTACGCGACCTTGTAAAAATTTTTCTTTATTCATATTGCTATCCGATCAAATTGCGAAATTATAAAGCTCTTCATAAACTTTATGCGCTCCTTCAACCATCCCGACATCTTCAGGACGAATTTCCACTTTTTCTTGAGTTGGTGGCACAATCCCACTACTACCGTCTAAAGTTTTATACCATTTAGCTCGACTCTCCATTTCATCAGGCTGACATTCCCTCCATTTATCCTCATTAAAACTCAACATTTGGGTGTAAAAATTAACTCCTATACATTGGCAATATTCGGTCAAAACTTTTTGGGGATGGCGACGGAAGGAATTAGCTTCAATAAGGATTGCTTTCTGTTTTAATTGCTTAGTTACTATTTCCCACATTTGTTTCAAGGCATCAAAACCAAACTCTTCATTTGTAGGAGACTCATTTACCCGATACCAGGAAGCCATTACCTCGTGAGGATGACGCACAATGAAAGTATTGATCGCAGAAGCGAGAAAATCCTGAGGGATGTATGGCAGTCCTTGGTAAGCCATCTCTTTCATAAAAATTAGAGGAGCTGCCTCCGCCTTTGATTTTATTTCTTCAAGGACTTGAGTAGGTTGGTAATCTTGGCGCTGTTCACAATCGCCAAAGCGATTGGAACGCCGCCATTTGCTAAAGTAATAAACATCAAGGAATGGTTCATCAATGATTGCTGTATCTGGGCGTTGTGAAAAAGTTCTCTCGAAGGCGGTTGATACAGATCTAGGTGTAGCCCATAATACCACAATTTTGGGGTTATTTATCAATTTTTTAAAGTTTTGATAGTTCATTAAAAAAAACGCTTTTCCTACTAGTTTTATCTGATTTATTGTTGATATCACGCTCCTAACAAACCTTGTACACCCAAACTTTTAAATAAACACCAGTGTCTTTCTTTTG
>NZ_JAAHHE010000892.1:0-1351 GCF_010692525.1 Moorena sp. SIO3B2 | reverse complement strand
GAAATTTTTACCTCATGGGTAATTGACTTGCTATAATCTCTAATTACGACTAATCTGACACTCGATTTTGGGCTACAATCACTAACCAAGATTGCTGTTCACAGGCTTGAGTAAATCACCAATAACTCGATAATAAACTCAGCCGCAGTTAGATAAGTTCGATGTGGTGCTTGCTCACCTAATGGCACCATTACCGACCAGCCTTGGCACTGACAAGGGCTACGCCACAAGTCCTTATGGGCTATTGGGGGTGTTGCATAGAAACTGTCTTCCCCTGCCCCCAATAGCGCTGAACTCCAGTGGGTAAAGTAATCGTGACTAATCCGGTGGATGGGAAAATTGCCATACAGAGGCACACCCCAGCCATCAATAGCAATCAATGCTTGGATGGAACCTCCCAGTAGCTGCCAACCCCAAGCTGCTGCGATCGCACCCACTACCCCAGCACTGAAGCTGATCAAGACTATGGGAGTTTTCACCAAACCAATGTGACGTTGCAAGAACTCTTTAATATGAATAGCTGAGTAAGCTGGGTAGTCCTGAGCTGGAAAAATCAAGACTTTCTCAGTCCAGGGACTTGATAGCTCCAAACTTGCTAAAAAATCCTGGGTCAGTTGGGGGTCATGGATACCGGGGCAAATAATTAAGTACGGGGACATGATTAAACGCTAAAGAGGCAAAGAAGGGAAATCAGCTGGATGTGCAAGACAGTTAAGATGAAGAAATGACTATTGAGAAATGACTAATGACTAATGACCAATTGTCCCAAATGCCATCAACCTATCAATAGCAAGGTGATTACCTGTCCCCATTGTGGAGCAATCCTGAAAGCCTATGGTCATCCGGGGATTACCTTACACCAAACCACAGGAGATACCCCCTTGTGTGAAACCTGTACCTATCATGCTGATGATACCTGTACCTTTCCCCAACGTCCCTATGCTAAGCAGTGTACCCTTTACGAGGATAGTTCCGAAAGTACCTTAGAGCCTGAGCAGATTTATAATCCCCAGCGTGGCTTACTCGAATCCGTCAGGCTTTGGTGTCAAAGAAACCCAGCCTTGTTAGGTCTATTGGTATTAATCGCTGCTAGCTTTTTGCTAGCCCTGATGGCCACTAGTTAAGGTCAACTAGTATTCCGTCATAATTTAATCGACTAAACATGATACTATTAGGCGCTACGAAATTGACAGATTACTAGCAGTCGCTGAGTCGGTTGGTGTTGTCTGTGAGGTGTCTACTTGCAAATGTTCTTTAACCGTAATTTTTTGTTCTTCACACACCTCTAAATCAAACCAGAATGTTGTCCCAACTCCCACTTCACTGACTAAGTTTACTCGGCTATGATGTC
>NZ_JAAHHE010000891.1:0-1353 GCF_010692525.1 Moorena sp. SIO3B2 | reverse complement strand
GCAATAGCGCTGTATTAAAAGTAGCAGAAGACACTCCCGCCACGGCTTGGATAGTTGGACAAATTGCTCAAGAGGCTGGGTTACCCCCTGGTGTCCTCAATATTATTCAGGGATATGGTGAAGAAGCAGGTGCTCCCTTAGTTGCTCATAATGATGTCGCTGTGGTTAGCTTTACCGGCTCCACAGAAGTAGGACGAATTGTGCAACGGGTAGCTGGGGAGCGCTTTGGCAGGGTATCCCTGGAATTGGGGGGTAAGAATCCCTTGGTCGTGTGTGATGATGCGGATTTGAACAATGCCGTCAAGTGGACCTTACTCTCAGTGTTCAGTAATGCCGGTCAACGTTGTGCTTCTGCTAGTCGAATCATTGTCTTTGATAGCATTTATGAACAATTCCGTGACCAATTAGTGGAGAAAACTAAGGAATTAAAATTAGGTTCCACTGACCAGGATGACCTGGGTCCTGTGATTAATGAGCAACAGTTGACTAACATGATTGCAGCGGTGAAACAGGCACAAGAAGCAGGAGCAACGGTGCTAGTGGGAGGCGATCGCTTAACAGACCCTGACCATGCTACTGGTTTCTATATGGCTCCGACCCTGCTAGAGAATGTAGACCCCCACGCCGAAATTTCTCAATGTGAATTATTTGGTCCGATTGCTAGTCTCTACCGGGTCAAAGACTTTAAGGAAGCTCTTGCTCTTGCTAACGATTCCCCCTATGGCTTAACTGCTTCGATTCACACTCGCAACATCCACCGTGCAGTAAGGTTTTGTGAGAAAGTCCAAACTGGAGTAGCTGTAGTGAATGCCGGTACCTATGGCAGTGAACCCCATATGCCCTTTGGTGGACTAAAGCAATCCGGTAATGGTACCCGTGAACCAGGCACAGAAGCGTTGGATGTCTATTCTGAGTTGAAGGATATCTATATTAATATCGATCCTGAGCAATTTTGATCCTAAGGGAGATTCATTTTATTGACTGTTGGTGGGCAGTGCTTATCAAAGCTACTACCAGGTTGGGAATTTCTATTACGCACTGCCCACCCTACGATTAATTTTATTGACTGTTGGTGGGCAGTGCTTATCAAAGCTACTACAGGCTTGGAAATTTATATTACGCACTGCCCACCCTACGATTATTTTTATTTACTGCCGGTGGGCTGCGATTCTACTGCCCACCCTACTACTTTATAATTTTCTATTGCTTTAAGGAAAATAACGATAAAATTCTCGTCTATGGAGAACACGGGAGAATATGATAGTATCGCCTTTTATAAAAAAACCAATTCTATAATCCCCTAAACGAATTCGATATGCATTTTCTTCTCCTTTTAATTTTTTGATGTTTTTG
>NZ_JAAHHE010000890.1:0-1355 GCF_010692525.1 Moorena sp. SIO3B2 | reverse complement strand
CTGGCTTAGTTTGGGGTTATTATATTATTGATGTTGGGCAATTAGTAGTCTATTCAGGCAAGGTTGCTCCCTGGATTACTGGCATTAATCGCGATCCTACTGCTGGGATAATGGGATTGCTATTTCTTGGTTTGGTTGCTTGGTGGATGAAGCGGAATCATCACAGTGATTAGTGATATAGCAATTATGATACTCATGAGGTACAAATTTATGGGTTTTAGGGAGCAGGGAGCAGGGAGCAGGGAGCAGGGAAGAGGCAAGAGGCAAGAGGCAAGAGGAACCCACCCCTAACCCCTCCCAGGAGGGGAAGGCAAGAGGCAAGAGGAACCCACCCCTAACCCCTCCCAGGAGGGGAAGGCAAGAGGCAAGAGGCAAGAGGCAAGAGGAACCCACCCCTAACCCCTCCCAGGAGGGGAAGGCAAGAGGCAAGAGGAACCCACCCCTAACCCCTCCCAGGAGGGGAAGGCAAGAGGCAAGAGGAACCCACCCCTAACCCCTCCCAGGAGGGGAAGGCAAGAGGCAAGAGGTGGAAAATATTGTGTACCTCATAGCTATGATAAACTCTATAATTAGCGATTAGTAATAATTAGTGATTAGTAATAATTAGTGATTAGTAATAATTAGTGATTGCTATTGAGAGTCCAAACTAAAGTTTAAATAGCAAGAGGTGCGACCCGTGGCGAATTTAATTCTTAATTATAAGAGCGAAACTAAGCGAATTCTGGGCGGTATTTGGCAACTCCTGCAATTCCTTCAACGGCGGGGTGATCAAGTACAACAATAATAAATGCCTCGTCCGGAATAGTTTTATCTTCGCTATATTCACTACTTAACCTTATATACCAATCCGTGTAGGAATTGTGAGAATTTTTGTTCCCTTTTCCCTACTCCCTGTTCCCGTCTTGATGCAAAGCGCGAGTGGGGGAAACCCCCAAGACCGCGCTGCATCGCTGTTCCCTGTTCCCTGTTCCCTTTGATATAGCAAAAATCCCTTGCCTTGTGTACCTCCTCTATGATGGAAGCAAAAGAATTCGGAGGATAGGAGATAGCAGGTGAGTTTGGCAAGAATTTGGGCGATCGCAGCTAATGGTTTTCGGGAAGTGATACGCGATCGCGTTTTATATCTGATCGGCTTTTTTGCCTTAGCCCTAGGCATAGCCCTCAGGCTGTTACCTGAGGTAGCAGCAACCACACAAGACAAAATTTTTCTGGATTTGGGTCTAGCTGCGATGGGTATCCTGGGTGTAATCGTGGCGGTATTTGTTGGTACCGGGTTGATTAACAAGGAAATCGAAAAGCGTACTGTCTTAGTGTTAATTCCCAAGCCTCTTAGCCGGGCTGAATTTATCATTGGC
>NZ_JAAHHE010000089.1:2882-23913 GCF_010692525.1 Moorena sp. SIO3B2 | reverse complement strand
TGGATATTCTCTACGACCATCAAATGTTTGCCATCCAGAAATTTGGTGGTATATCCCGAATTTTTATTGAATTAATCCGAGAGTTATCGCCAAACTCTGACTGCTCAATTCATTGGCATCGTGGCATCAAGACCGATGGGTACGATATCTCAGAGTATCGCGCTCAACTCACCGGATATGGGGTGATACCAAAATTTCCCTTTCCAACAGGTAAGGCTATTAATGACACTATCAATAAACTATCCTTTCAATGGTTTGTCCGTAGATTTGGTAGACAATATGATATCTATCATCCTACCTACTATGATGCTGACTTAGTGGAGATTGTTAAACCTAAGAAACTTGTAATAACAATCCATGATATGATTCCGGAAAAATTTTTATCAGGACAAGCTAAGTTTCAGCCATTAATTAAAAATAAGCAACAGCTAGTTGAACAAGCCGATTTAATTTTTGTAGCTTCCGAAAATAGCCGAAATGATTTAGTAGAATTATTGGGAGTTAATCCGCAAAAAACTAAAGTAACCTATTGGGCAAGTCGAATTCAAGACGCTAAAGAATTTGAATTACCAAAGGATTGCCTTAGTCAGCCTTACTTCCTTTATGTGGGAACTCGTTCAAAATATAAAAATTTTGAAATAGTCCTCAAAGCGTTTGCTGCTAGTCCTAAATTACGGGATAATTTAAAATTAGTCTGTTTTGGGGGTTCCTGTGATTTTTTGGAATCCGAATTAAGGGTTATGGAAGAGCATAATATGCGGCAAAATTTCATCTATCTTAGGGGTGATGATGCCCTACTCAAAACCCTATATCGTAATGCCCAAGCCCTAATTTATACTAGCCGCTATGAAGGATTTGGTTTGCCCCCCCTAGAGGCAATGGAATGCCAATGTCCAGTTATCTGCTGCTTAACCTCTTCCTTGCCTGAGGTGGTAGGAGATGCAGCTAGTTTATTTGAGCCAGATTCTGTGGATGGACTAGTTAACGCTATGGAGATAGTTGTAGAAGACTCAGAACATCGGGCATCTATGATTGAGAAAGGACGGCAACGTGCTAAGCTTTTCACATGGGAAAAGACTGCTCAACTGACCTTGGATGGTTATCGTTCAATTAGGTGATGAATTCTGGACACCGCTATAAGTTTGTCAGCAGTATCAGTTGCTAATCAAACCCCGAAGACGGTAGTATTTGGATTGGTGTGAGGTAGATTTGATCTATATACCCGTCATCACTGATAAGTAGTGACCAAAAATTTGGTTGGGTTTTAAGGTAATACAGTCATGAATAAACAGGATTCAGTTATAGAACAAATTAAACAAGACCGAAAGATTCGAGCAGGGGATGATCCACGAAGGTTAGAGCATTTTGGGTTTAAGGTACACTCTCAATCGGATGAAGACGGCATTATAGAAGAAATATTTAATAGAATTGGGATAAAATCCCAGGTTTTTGTGGAGTTTGGAGCAGAAACAGGACGAGAAAACAATAGTCATTATCTTTTAGAAAAGGGATGGACAGGATTGTGGATAGAATCCTTGCCAGACTATGCAAAAACTATTCGAGCCAATTATCAAGATGCCATCGGTGAAGGTCGCTTAAAATTTATCGAAGCGGCAGTTAACGCCGAAAATATTAATGATTTAATTGAAAGTGCTGGTATTACTGGAGAAATTGATTTTCTTTCAGTGGATATTGATAGTAATGACTATTACGTCTATGAGGCTATTTCGGTTATACAACCTAGAGTTGTTTGTTTAGAGCACAATCATTCCTATCCACCACCTCAAGAATGGATCATGCCCTATGACCCTAATTTTCGCTGGGATTGTAATTCTAGTGCTTATGGAGCTTCTCTTGTAGCTTTAGAGAAGCTAGCTCGCCGTAAGGGGATGGTGTTAGTAGGTTGTGGATTATATTCTGCCAATGGATTTTATGTGCGTGAAGATTTAGTCAATGATGCCTTTTCTCCTCCCTTTACTCCTGAGCGTTTTTTTAACCCTTTAGACTATCAAAAAATTGTTAGTTTTCCTCCTAGAGCTGCGGGGGATGCAAAGCCAAGTAACTCTCATCCCTTTAAGATAATCGGGGGGTTTGTGAAAATAAAAACAAAGCAATTATTGAAGCAGATACTGGGAAAAAGTAATTGAATCCAACCAGTGTCTTGATGCAAAGCGCGAGTGGTTTACCCCATGAGCGACTGCATCGCTTCTGCATATTAATACCGTTTTAAGGGTGTTTTTATCAATGGTTATTGAGGGTGATGAAAAATAAATTAATCAATTACCATGTTTCTAATATTTGCTTGTTACTACTATGTCTGTTTTGTGTAGCATTAAACTCATCTTTTGGTCGGCCAATTTGGATTGATGAGTTTTTACATTTTGCTTTCGGTAGCTATGACACAACGGCTGAAGCTTGGAACGCTATCAGTCAGTCTATTCTAACGATTAATCATGGACAAACAGGCATTTATATGCTTATTGACCACTGGTTGATGCAGCTCTTTGGTGCTAACATCTTTTGGCTAAGATTTCCCAGTATTTTCTCTGGTTTGGTCTTGTTTTTAGCAGCAATTTATCTTTTCCGTCTTTGGGGCATGCCCTTTTTCTGGCAAGTTATTGGTATTCTTGCTCTTTTTTCTCAAACTCAGCTAATGTATTTTGTGGGTGAAGCCCGCCCTTATATGCCTTTAGTAACTGCTACCGTTTGTACCTTAGCCTATTACAGTACCCCTTTGCCCCAAAGAACCCGTGCTATTTTTACATTTTTTGGATTATTTTCTATTTTAATGGGGGTACTATTCCATCCTTATTTTTCTGTTTATTGGTTGGCAATTATTGTATTTACATACTTGCAAAAATTGATTCAAACGGGCGGAAAAATTTCAATTAACTCTGTTCTTAAACATACTAATATTCCTCTTTCTGTCCTCGGCACAATAGTCTATTTTACTTTAGGATTATTAACTTGGTTACGAGAGCGCCCAGAGTTTACATTTGCTCCTTTTCATTGGGTAAAAAAGGATGAGTTACTCATCACTTTTATGGAATTCAGTCATTTTGAATTTTTACAAAAACTTTTATATCCCTTGCTTATTATCATTTTCGTTATTTTCTCAATTATTATAGTTTACCCAAAACTTAGGAAAGTTTATCTTAAAGAGCTAATCAGTCCTGTTTTTCTAATAATTATAGCCTTGGGAATATCTATAGTTTTATCTTATGTCTCTTTTCGGAGTAACTATTGGATTCTACCAAGACAATGGGTAGCTTCAATCTCACTTGTTCCTTTGGCTTTTGTTTGGCTTGGGTATAAAATATCAAAAATTTTTGCTAAAATTAATATAATTCTAGCTTTTTCATGGATAATGCTTTGTTTTACTCCTATAGTTCTTCAATTTAATAAAGTAGCTATTTCTAATTATCAAGCTCTTAGAGAAAGGTTGGCTCAAATTTCGGTAATCTCAAAAAAATATCAATATTATTTTGAGTATTTAGAGTCTCTAGAATATTTTGAACCCCCTAAAAATTTACAAAATCAAAATGTTGATGAGTCTAACCAGTATTGGGTGTCTTTAGCTAATAAAAACCTTCAACAAGGTGGTAGAGTTTGGAAAGGTTTTAGAGGTTATTATGGCCATCCAAAATGAATTAGGAAATGGTGCTATCCAAAAAAAAATTTAGGGTTAATTTTAAAAACAAACTATAAAATTAACTTTTATCAATTTGATCAGGAGATTTTTTTTGCTATTAGCAGAATTGATTTTCCTAATTTATATCTGAAGATAGGATCTAACTTTCTAGAGAGAGGAACCATTAATCTATCCCATACTTGTATTTGTTTTAAAGTTGGTTGACTTTGCTTAAGTATCAGTTTATTAGCTAGACTAGCTAGTAAACCCACACTATCTAAATAGAGACATTTAACAATCTTGAGATTATCTGGTATTATTGCTTTAAGACTGGATTGACTATAGCGACGATAGTGACCAATAGCTGCATCGAAGGGAGTAAACAATCTTTGATGAGCCGGACCTAAAATAACTAAATTTCCATTAGCTTTTAGATGTTGAGACACTTTGATGACTTCTTGATTATCATTGCGGATATGTTCTAAAACATCAATGTAGAAAATTGAATCAAAGAATTGCTCATTAGTCAAACTATCAATAGTTCCATTGCGGGCATAACAGTTGATGATACCATTTAAATCAATCGATTTTTCTAGAGCATGGAAAAGCTGATTGTCTGGCTCTAGGCACAACCACTGACTATATTGGGAGCGACAGAGTAAACGGGTGTTGCTTCCTATGCCTGCCCCAACTTCTAAGACATCACCTTTGATATATTTGCTTAATAATACTCTTATATAGTTCTTCCAATTATTGGCTTGAGCAAATAGCTCTAACTCTGTCCCGACATAGGTAAACTGGCTCATGGTTTTAAAGGAAAGAAATCATCAACGTAATATTTATAATCGCGAACTGGAATCAAGTTGGACTGATTGCGCGTTGACAGAATGATCAGACTGAAAACAGTGCCGATTAAGACAAGTTGCAACATAGATAGAACTAATAAACCCGACACGTAGGTGGCCCAGCCTGGTATCCCCCAATCGGTAAAGACTCTAATCAGCAAAACTAAGCCTAAGAGCAACAATAAAATAACTAATAAAACTACGATACTTAATAAGATTCTCGTCCCAACAATATCTCCGTACACCGCAATAGAACTCAAGCCATGTGTCACGAGGGACACTAAGTTCATCTTGGGCTGTCCAGCTAGTCGCTTTGCGCGGGGCACATCTACTTCAATATAGGGAATTCGAGAGCGATAAATGCCTGATGAGTAATGATTCCAAATTTCTGAAATTACTACGACGTTCTTCAATAAATAAGCAGGTAATAAACTGAAATTACCGACGCTAATTTCTTTCCCTATAAGCAGGAGATAAAGCTTTTTGTAAATGAAATATAAAAACTTAAATGTGTAGCTTTCAGAGCGCTTACTCCGCTTAGCAAAAATTATTTTATTGTTACCTGTCTTGTCCGAGACATTCAGGAGGTGCTCTATCGCAAAGGGATTATCTTCCCCATCACCATCCATCACCACAACCCAGTCGCAGTCTGAGTGGCTATATACATAGGACAAGCCAACCGCTATCGCTCTCTGGTGACCAAGGTTGCGGCGAAGTCGAAGGATGTTAACTGCTCGAATCTGGCGATGTTCTTGATGAGTAAGTGAATGTGGGATGGGCATCGTTGAATAGTCATCAACAATAACAACTTCTAAATTGGTGCCCTGAGGAATAATAATCTCATCAATAAGTAGCAGTAGCTTTTCCAGAGCTTCCCAGTCATTAAATGAAGGAATGACAATGACTAGATTTCTCCTATCAGTCAAGTCAGTAATTAGAGACTGATTTAGAGACTGTTTTGGCGGTGAGAGCTTTGGGAGTCCCATTTATTTCCTCTCAGACTTTGAAAAACTAATAAGTTAGAGTACATGTTTTCCTGCCAAAAGTCTACCCCTCACTTCAGTACAGGACAAAAAGGTTGAAAAGAAGAGCAGGATGGGGTTTCATCCGAATTTAGGAGAGTGATATCAAAACCCATAAATTAATAATAGCGAATTGAAGAAAGCCCTCCAACCCCATTTGGGATAGCACAGAGCGAGAGTTTCGTTTCTAGCCAAGTTCAATCTGCCATTGCTGAAAGTAAACACAGTGAACCTGAGTGAACTCGGATTGTAATTTGAGTCAGGCTATGCCTGACTCAAATTACAATCGACTGCAACAATTTTTTCGACGTTAATTGTTTGAAATTTTATTGGTTATCTATTGGTAGACCAACCAACCCTTTAAATTTAAACCAGAGCGATCGCAGTTTCCAAAACTTACTTGTCTTCATAGCCGCTACTTGTAGTTTGCTGTGGTGTAATTCGTATTGAATTTGTTGCAGTTCTGTACTTTTACTCTCTTGAAGATGTTGGGATTCAACTAGCTCTACTTGGGTGTTTTGTAATTGCTCTTGAGTCTGTTGTAATTGCTCTTGAGTTTGTTGTAATTGCTCTTGAGTTTGTTTAAATTGAGTTTGAACTAGCTCTACTTTACCTTTAGCGTTTTGTAATTGCTTTTGAGTGTCTTGTAATTGCTCTTGAGTTTGTTTAAGTTTAGTTTGAACTAGCTCTACTTGGGCATTTTGGAATTGCCCTTGAGTTTGTTGTAATTGGTCTTGAGTGTCTTGTAATTGCTCTTGGGTTTGTTTAAGCTTAGTTTGAGTTTGTTGCAATTCTTTGCTTCCGCTATCTTGAAGCTGTTGTGATTGAACTAGCAATGTCCGCAACTCATGAAATTCTTGTAACTCCTCGGAGAGTTCTTGAGTCGTTTTCACTCGACCACAGGCAAGAGTCGTTGAGTACTCGTGGTCTGTAAGACGAAACTTTACAATATCATGCCATAGATAGTCGCATCCAGGCCAAGTTTCAACAACATCATGAAAAGCCATCCATCCCCCAACTTTCATCAGGGGTAATAATAACCCAAAATCAGTCAGCACATCTAAGTATTCATGAGAACCATCAATAAACACAAAGTCAATCGTCTTTTCTCCAGTTAATTCACCCCAACGCTTCATAATTTCTGAAGAATATCCCTGAAACGATTTGATATAGGGAGTCAGTTGGTAATTTTCAAGGTTTTCTTTCCAGACCTCAAAGACACTCTTTTCAGGTAAGTCCGGACATTGCCCTATCCATGGATCAATACAGTAGATCTTGCGATTACTTCCTACACAGGCAAACGCCATAGCTGCCGTAGACCTTCCTTGATAAGAGCCAACTTCAACAATAAGAGCATCCTCAGGAAGGGACTTTACTTTATTGAATAAAAACTCTTCTTGACCAGGAACTAGGAAACCATCAATGGTTTCAACAGCTTCTTTCACCGTCTCATAACTGTTGAATGGTTCCTTAGCACTGACAACTTGATTGAGTACCGTATCAAGCATGATTAAACTCCTGTTTTAGCTGACGTTAATTATTGAAAATTTTATTCGTTATCTGTAGGAAAACCAACAAACCCTTTTAATTTGAACCAGAGCGATCGCAATTTCCAAAACTTACTGGTCTTCATCGCCGCAATTTCTACATTAATTACCTTCAACTTAGTCTCAGTTTCGTTCAGTTGGTTCTGAATCTGCTGTAATTGATTTTGCTGAAAATCCTGAATTTTTTCCTGTGACTGTGCCAATTGTGACTGACTATTCTGAAGGTGTGAGTGTATTTGGGTTAATTGTGACTGAGTATGCTGAAGGTCTGAATGTACTTGGGTTAATTGTGACTGAGTATGTTGAATTTCTGAGTAAGCATGTACTAACTGTGACTGAGTATGCTGAACTTCTGAGTTTGATTGATTTAGTTGTGACTGACTATGTTGTAGATCTAAGTGGGCATTGGTCAATTGTGACTGAGTATGTTGAAGGTCTGAGTGGGCTTGGGTTAATTGTGATTTAGTCTGCTGGAGGTCTGTGACAGTTGCACTGACCTGAGAGCGCAAGGAAGCTATCTCTTGATCCTGTTGCTCAATAATCTTCAGAAGCTCAGCACGCCTAGTCTCGCTAGTTTGATACTGAACTTGGATATTTTGATACTGAACTTGGAGTTGATTAAACTCAGATGATTTGTCCAGTAATGCCTGAACCATTCGCCCAGATGGACTCTTGAGCAGATAGTAACTAATTTGCTGATCAGTATAGCGCACCAAAGCCTGCCGACTAGCTACGAAAAACATATCATAGTCGAACAACTGTTGTTCAAATTGCAGAAATTCAAAACCGAGGTTTTTAAAGAATTGCGACACCCCTCGCCTACTCAAAAGATGGATATGCTCAATAGATTTCATTTGGTGTAAAAAATTATCCTTTTGAGCAACCATCTCTGAATAGGTTTTACCCTCTTCATAATTTGGCATCTGCACAATGAAAATACCATCTTCCTTAAGAAGAGATGCCCCATGGCTCATGGTAGCCACTGGATCAGGTAGATGCTCCAGGACATCGTAGAGTACGATGGCATCAAACAATTCCGATTCTAGTTGCTGATCCTCGATCGGTCCTGACAAAATGGGCATATTGAATGTCTGTTGTGCGAATTCCACCACCCAAGGGCTAAGTTCTAAACCCATAGCATCAAAACCTGCCCAGCCCATCATTGCCACAAAGCCACCATGAGCACAACCTAACTCAAGCACTTTGGCTGGCGGTAGTTTATAAGCCATCAGTGTACGCAACCAGTGGAGGCATCGCTCTGGTAAGTCTTGACGGGCTCGTTGACGAATATCAGGAAAACCATAATGCTCGGTCTGATAAGACAACCAGTATTCTTTACCGTAGAAGTCATGGTTATCATCCTGTACACGAAGCTGCTCAGACCTCAAACCAGTTTTTGACACTAGAGTGCCACATTCAGAGCACGCCAAGTAGTCGGGGGAAAATTCAGTTAGCTCAGTATTTCCACACCAACAGATATCTCTAAAGGTTTGTGTCATGTTGTTGTTACACCCAGGTATTGATAAATTAGCTCGAACTTAAGTCTGGTCACAAGTCCGGATTGAAAACCCTTTTTTTAATTCACTCCCCAGAGACGGAATAAAAATAAAGGGTCTTAAGAATTAAGACTTGGAAAACTGGGCTGTTATCTACAACAGGTTAATGTTTTGTAGTACCGTCAAACCTATCAACGCTAATCCCCCACCACCCATGACAATTCTGACCCGGCGGAGAACCTGAGGCTTCATATAGCCCAGATAGCCCACCATACCTAACATTAGTGCAATGGACAACAAACTACCGCCAAGACTAAAGAATAGATTTCCTTGGATAGGAGAAACGAATGACATTAGTTGCACTAGAGTCCTGTTAGCATACATTGCGGTAGATAGCAGTAGTAAGTTGATCCCTAAAATTAGACTAACTAGTGGAACTAACAGGGGTTTTAGTCGAAACCAGCCTGACCGCAGTTTCCAGAATTGATTGGACTGCATTGCAGCTAGAGTTGACCCTGCTTCTTGAAGTTCCCGCTGTTTTTGCTGAAGTTGAGCCTCTGCGTACCTCAATTGCTCTTCGAGATCCCCTGACTGAAGCTGAGTTGGCTGAACTTGAATTAGGGACGGACTTGGGGGTAGCTTTTCTTGGATTTGAGCCTGTAACTTCCTGAATTCTCCCCAAAGGGGGGAACCTATACCAGTACCATCATTTTTGATGGTCTTAGCAGTTTCGACCATAACCTCTGCCACAGTCTCGGCCATCTTTGACCAGGAAAATTTCTTCGCGTGTTCAAAACCATCAGCAATCAACTGCTTACGAACCTCTGGGTTTTGAACTTTGTACAGAGCATCAATCAGCTCGTAAACATTAGATTGATCCACATACAATGCTGCTTCCCCAGCTGCTTCCGGAAGAGAGGAGTGACGACAGGTAATTACAGGGCAACCACACACCATTGCTTCGGTAACTGGTAATCCGAACCCTTCGTACAGAGAGGGGACAACCAGAGCGATCGCACCAGAATAAGCTACTTTCAATTCTTCATCACTCAGGGGCAGAACCTGGGTTGTTATTCCTGCTGCCAGGGCAGCTAGCTCAGGTTCTAACTCAGGTCTACCACCTACACAAACCACCCCAAACTCTTCCTTATCCACCAGCTTAGATAATGCTCTGAATAGAAAGATAGCGTTTTTATAGCCATTAACACCTGTTCTTTCTCCTACTAAGAGTAAGTAGGGTTTGGTCACATTGAATTTAGTCTTAAACTCATCGATATCATCAGGGCTTGCCGGGGAAAAAACCTTTTTGATCCCACAGTGAGCTACCGTTACCTTTGACCGGGAAATATGGGGAAAAAACTTAATCAGATCTCGAGCCGTACTTTCGGATATCGTAATATAACGTGAGGCGTGTAAGATACCGTAATGTTTCTCTTTCCAACCTGCTTCGTTAAGATTGGCACCGATCACTTCTGGAATCATGTCATAAGCCATAAATACAGAAGGAGTAGATAGGGGTGCGGTATAGTAGCTGGAAATAAATAGATCAGTCCCTTTTTCATCACAGATTTCCTGCAACAAGTCAGCATCTGCTCCCGTTTTGTTGTAATCGTAAGCTCGAATGGGGCGATAGCGAATTCCAGGAATCCTCGCAGCCGTTCCAGCCCGGTCTAAAACAATCACATGGTTCCCAAAGCCATTAGTTGCCCATTCCTCTAGCAAAGACTTCCAGACTTGGGAAATCCCAGAGTTAGGAAAAAATTGGAAAAATACCCCATCAACCAAAATTTGGGGGAATGGTCTTTCAATCTTCATAGTTTGTTGCTGAAATTCTTCCAGTTGCAAAAACTGCCATTTTTCGCCGTCAGGCTCCTTCTGAGCAATCGGCACTATACCACAGATATCCGCCGGTTCAACCAGGGTTTCATCCTCAACCCAAGATAAATGTTGACGCAGAAAAACTGGAAATTCAGACTGCTGCTGTAGTCCCTGCCAGTCGGCCAGAGCATTCTGGTAGCCGTAGTAGCTCTCCTTAAACTGCAACTGTTCCGGTGTTACATAAGCAAAATGTTGAAAGACCAGTCCCTGCGCTTCGGTTTCTCGATGTAAGAATGGATTTATGGTTGCTACATCTTGCCCATGATTAGCTGACTGATTAGCTGACTGATTTGACTGATTAGACTGATTAGTTGACCACGGTTGGACTAGCCTTGGGGGTTCGTGGGCTGCCCAGACAGCTCCTGGTTTAAACCTCCAGAGGCGCAACCATTCCTGTTTGGGGTTTTGTGTATAGCAATTGCGACTGGTGACAATTAAATTTTCTCCAACGAAATACCAACACCAGAAGAAAGCAGCCGTCTTGTCAGGTTGGTCGATGAACATCTGTCGAGCTTTACAGATTTGCTCAGTTGTCCACAACTCATCCACATCTACCTGCCACAACAGACACTCTTGTTGGATATTCTCAAGGGGAGCATTCACCATTTCTCGCTTGCCCTCCCAGAAAACCCCATCAGGTTTGCGATAGACGGTGATCTGGTCAGGGTAGCGTTCCATCAGTTGGTCGAGATACTCTGTGGTGCCATCAATACTACGACCGTTGTGGTGAATTTCATCACTGACATACCCACCCGTCGCTAAACTCCAGGCAGTATCATGCTTCAATTTCGCTACACCTTCAATAATGTGCCAATGCCATGGGAATGGCAGTTTACTGAAGACGTCAATATGGTAGCGAATGAAGGGTTCACCATTGAGAACAATTGTAAAAAAATTGATGGGAAGAGGGGTTGAGGCTTGACCTGACTGCCCACCTAAATGGTGACTACCCGCTTTAGCAAAAATGGAGTAACCATTGCGCACAGACGCATTTTGCTCAATCAGTTTATAGTTTTTATCTCTTAATAACCGATGGTGATTACTATAATTTTTGTAGGTACAAATATCATCAAGTAGGATGTATTTGGCTCCGTAAACCTGATCCAATTCCACCTCACCCGTGAACTCGGAGCCGTCGATTAAGACTAGATCAAAATCCTCGATCTGGTTTTCTTGCTTAATCGTTTCAATCCCATCTCCAGAGGTTCCCATTTCCCTAACATAATCGATATCTTGACGAAGCCAACCCAAGACTTGTTCAAGAGGGTAGTTATTTAGAGGGGTACGATGGGAATTATAAAATTCTCTGACTTCATCTTGCCTAGGAAACTGTTCTAGGGAAATTGATGAAATATTGTAGCACTTTACAAAAGAATCCTCCCGATAGCGTTCCCTTAACTCAGTAAAACGAGGTTTTGAAACCTCCATACAGAATAACACTGGATTAGACGGGTTTTCCCGCAGCCCCTTCACAAACGCTTCGGTGCTTCCCGCACCGGATGAAGACCCGATTTCTAGAACCGTCTTGATATCTTCTTCCCGAGCTATCCTCTGAATCGCTCTATAAAAATCGTCGTCTTTAATCTCAGGAGGAATCACATAATCTAGTTCGGATTCTGACCTATTACTTGGCATATTACACAGCCCCTCACACACACCTGACCATAAATTTGGCAGTAAATAGCAATAATTAAGAAGTTTAACTTGTTATAACAAAGGGAACAGGGAACAGGGAACAGGGAACAGGGAACAGGGAACAGGGAACAAAAATTATCACAATTCATTTAGTATCCCTATAGTATTTATAACCTGTTAGTCTAAGGTATTAGTCTAAGTTGTTATCCTAATCAGACTTGTTCCAAATTCGTCAAGTTGAGTTTGATATTAGAACTTTGTCCATTCTGATTTATATCGGTTTCCCTCTCAACAATTTTCGCAATTTCAGCAATTTTCGCCCGGGCTTGCTCTAATTCAAGCTTTAGGGCATGGTATTCCGTTTCAACGGCTTGATATTTGTTTTCAAGAGCTGTATAGTTGAGATTTAGTGTATTTCTACCGTTTTCGGCATTTTGAAGCCATTCTCTCAGGTTAATGACGAACTCCTGATATTTGAGGATTCTTCTGTTCAACCAGTAGGAATCTTGATACATTGGGCATTGGTTCTGAATACTATAGGATTCAGGTAGGGATAGTCTTAACTGACTAGAAAGTCCTCCTGCATAATAGGATGTGATTGTGCGAGGATAGTAACACAATTTCACAGTCTCATTCTGGATTAGCCTCAGAAACCATTCATAATCCGATGATATTCTGTAGCGTTCATTGAAAAGCCCTATCTTAGAGAAAAACAAGTTAGCTCTGGAGAAGCTGGCTTGGTGAGGCAAACATCCACAAATCAGTTCATCAGCTACATCTTCAGGCATGGGAGGCTTCACTAAAAAGGAAGACCCAGATTGCTCTCTAACCTCTAGGTCTCCATACACAAAATCACAGGAGGGATTTGCCAACAGGAAGTTAACGGTATCTTGGATTACCTTTTTATCAAGATAATAGTCATCTGAGTTAATAAAAGCAATAAACTCACCAGAGGAGTACCTAACTCCCTTATTCATGGCTTCATAGATACCGCCATCAGGTTCGCTAATAAATCTGCTAATGTGATCACTATATTTATGAACAATCTCCTTAGTTTTGTCTTGGGAGTTGCCATCAATAATAATGTACTCTATATCCTCATAGGTCTGAGAGACGACACTCTTGATCGCTCGTTCTATAAATCGCTCAGCATTTTTACATACAGTGATAATTGAAATCCTCACATGCTCCTCCTCAAAATTATCACTATTAGGGTGATAAGACTTGTTTAACAGATTTAACCTAAGCATTCAGCAGTCAGCTATCAGCGTGTCGCGTATCAGCTTATGGGCTACAGATGGTGCTACCAGGCGCTTTAAATGCACGGGATTGGATCAGTGAAATGAGCAGGGATTTTTAACCAACCGTACCAGCCCCCCGATGCTTGTTTACTACCTCCCATTTATTAGCTGACGGCTGATAGCTGACGGCTGATAGCTGACGGTTTAACTATAGGTTTAACTATATTCCAACTGCTGAGATTACCATCTTTCATTTACCTTAAGCTTTTAACTTTTGTTTAAAACTTTTAACTTTTTTTAAGGTTAAACCACTTCCTTAACACTATTTAAGTAGGAATCGACTACCTCATTGCTCTCTCCCGCTAACTTTATCCTGCCTTTGTCTAACCAAATTACCCGCTTGCAGTAATGGCGCACAAAGGATAAATCATGGGAGACCACTAAAACAGTGGCATGAGCCTCCCAAAATCTTTCCATGCGTCGCTGGCACTTAATTCTAAAACTTTGATCCCCTACGGATAACACTTCATCTAAAATTAAGATATCTGGCTGTACATCAGTGGCAATGGCAAAGCCTAGCCGCGCTGACATCCCTGAGGATAATCCTTTCACTGGCATTAACTTGTAGTCTTCTAGCTCAGCAAACTCCAAAATCGATGGGGTTCTGAGTTTCATCTCTTGTTTAGAGAAACCTAGCATCACGCCATAGAGTTTGATATTATCCACTACCGAAAGTTCCGGATCGAATCCAGCTCCTAGCTCAATCAGAGGAGCGATTTCACCTCTGATCCATACCTGACCCCCTGTCGGCTTTAATATGCCACAGATAACTTTAAGTAGCGTTGATTTTCCTGAACCATTCGGTCCAATGATGCCGATTTTTTCCCCAGCTTCTACTGCTAGATGAATGTCATCAAGGACTAAATTCCTGGAAGGTTTGCGGTATTTTCCCTCCAAAAACGATAGTATGGTTTTCTTGAGGTCATAGGAAAACTCTTCTTGGGTTCTTCGCCACAATGAAACCCGATCGAGTCTAATAACTTCTTCTGTCATCTATAACAAATCCATGAAGTGAGGCTGCCAAACTCGAAAGCAAGTCCAGCCTAAGGATACAATTACTATGGCACTTAGGCATGAGTGTCCAATTAACCCTACATCTGGCAAACCTCCTGACAAAGAAATCTGTCGAATGCTTTCAATAATCGGCAATAAGGGATTTAAAAACAAAAAGGGTTGAACCGCCTCTGGGACAATTGCTGCTGGATAAAAGACTGGAGAGCTAATCCAGATCACAAAGCATACTAGTTCGTAGAAATAAGGTAAATCCCTAAAGAAAACATAGAGAACACTGACGAAAAAACCGAGGCCGATACTAACCAAAATTAATGCGATTAACGGAAGACTCAACGCTAGCAAATTGACTACACTTTTTGAAGTAAGCAACGTGACAATAGCTAGGAGAGGAAAGCTGCCAACAGCTAACTGAAACACGTTAGCAGCAATGGTTGAAACTGGGAAGACACTGATTGGTAAACGAACTTTATTCAACAGGGCACCATTGCCAACTACGCTGACTAATGCTTGGTTGGTTGAAGCGGAGAAAAAGTTAGTGACAAGCAACCCAGTAAAAGCCGCCAGAATATAGTTAATGGTTGAGTTGTCATAATAAGAGGCAAAGGTAGCACCAAAAATTGCTGTATATAGTCCTGTCATAATCAAAGGATTTAACAAAGACCAATATACTCCCAGAAGCGATCCTCGATAACGTCCCTTCAGATTTCGCTCTGTTAATATATACAGCAACTCCCAATAGCGCTGAAGTTGCCACCGTGCGGTGTTAGCCTTGAGGGATAAGGTCATAATTTATACACCGAAGATATAGAACCGAATATGAATATATAGAACCGAATATATAGGGATTCAAGTTAGCCTCCCCACTGGTTCTTAGATGCGCATTTTTAGAACCATAACATATACTGCGAAGAAATTCGCCCTGTCGTGTTCCCACCCCGCACTTTTGGTTACGGCGCGTTCGCGTAGCGTAGACCTTTGGGCTAATCGCATAAGCGCGGAAGCTGAGGCCGTAGGCCACGCTTTGCGAACGCTTCATCGCGCAACCGTTCTGTTTCGGTGTGTATATTCTTATCATAGTTTAGGGAAATTTGTCGAGTAGGAACTTGTTATAATCCCTTGAGAAGTAAGTATCTGACTTGATTATATGTCTCTGACTAGTGCTGACGAACTAGAGCCAAGTCCCTTGCTTTCTTGGCAACTAGGGCAAAGTAACTTGTTAGATTGGCGAGCTATTATCGAAACTAACCCCTCCCTCTGGAGAGAAGCCAAGCAACGGTCTCACCAGGGACCAATGGTCCTAATAGCAACTACCGTAGGGGGGTCAGCGCCACTGTCACTACCAGAAAGCCTACTAGCAGTAGCCCTTACCCTCAGAGGAGCACAGGTTCATACTCTCCTGTGTGACCATTCTCTGCCTGCCTGCCTCAATCTTCAAAAACTAGATACACCTCAAGAAAGGATTGAAAACTATGATCTAGAAACGATCAAGTGCCAAAAGTGTTTTGCAACCGGTCGTTATCTGTATCAACCGTTGCATTTGACGAACCATGTATTCAGTGAACTGCTCACTGGGCTCGACAGGCTAGAGGCAAAACAGATCGCAGCACACGTAAGGCTATCAGAGATTGAAAACTATTGCCTGGGCAACTGGAATATTGGTGAACACGCCTATGCTGGGGCGCTGCGCTATTTTACCAGCGGGAATCTAGATAACGAACCCAACAGTGAAATCGTGGTGCGTCGGTATTTTGAAGGGGCTTTGCTGACTGCGTATGCTATCAGTAAGCTACTGTGTAACTATAATTTTAAGGCTGCTTGCTTCAATCATGGCATCTACTTACCTCATGGCATCATTGGTGAGGTGTGTCGCTCACGCCAAGTGCGGGTGGTTAACTGGACGATTGCCTACCGCAAGCGTTGCTTTATTTTTAGCCATGGAGACACTTATCATCACACTATGCTCAGTGAGCCTCTCCATGCCTGGGAAACCATGCCTTGGAATCAGGCAATGACAGATGACATCCTACAGTATTTGAAAAGTCGATGGCAAGGCACTCGGGATTGGATTTGGTTTCATGAAAAACCTGATGAAGAATTTAGCCGAAATGCTGAGGAGATGGGGCTTGACCTGAACCAGCCGGTGATTGGGATGCTCACCAATGTGATGTGGGATGCCCAGTTGCACTATCGCGCTAATGCTTTTCCGAATATGCTAACGTGGGTACTCCAGACGATTGAGTATTTTGCTAAACGTTCTGACTTACAACTGCTGATTCGGATTCATCCAGCAGAGATTCGGGGAACGTTGCCTTCTCGCCAACCATTGTTGCCAGAAATCAAGAAGGTCTGGTCTCAATTGCCTAAAAATATTTTCATCATTCCTCCAGAAAGTCCTGTGAGTACCTATGCAGCGATGATGGAGTGCGATTCGGTGATTATTTATGGGACAAAAACTGGAGTAGAGTTGACCAGTGTAGGCATTCCGGTGATCGTTGGTGGTGAAGCTTGGATCCGAGATAAGGGAATCACGATGGATCCTTCGACAGCAGAGGAGTATTTCCAATGCTTGGATAAGCTACCCCTTGGTGAACGGTTAGATTCTAATTCCCTGAAACGGGCGAGGATGTACGCCTACCATTTCTTTTTCAGACGCATGATTCCCCTACAGTTTACCGAACCCCTATCGGAAAATCCTTACGTAAAGCTCAATATTACTAGCCTAGACCAATTACTTCCTGGTGCAGATCCGGGTTTGGATATTATCTGTGATGGCATCTTGTCTGGTTCTCCTTTTATCTATCCAGCGGAACGGTTGGGAATTGATCGCGTCTAAGGATTAAGCATCTGGTGCATCTCATTAAAGCTGTTTGACCCGGTGGGTGGCATGGACATCTTGGTGCCATGAGCATCTTGGTGCCATGAGCATCAGGCGTGGAACGGGGATCAGGCGTGGAACGGGGATCAGGCGTGGAACGGGGATCAGGCGTGGAACGGGGATCAGGCGTGGAACGGGGATCAGGCGTGGAACGGGCATCTTGCCCGTGATCAATTTCCGGACGGACTATCCCAACCAGGCGCGAAGAGGCGGAAAATCAGGGCAAGCCCTTGGGTGGTGCGTTACGGGGCTACTGGCTACGAAGTTGAATATGATGGCAAGGCGCGCCCCTAACGCACCCTACGGACTCGGCCAGCCTTCAGAAAATTTTTAGATTTATCTATCCATAATGACTTGTTATTATAACATAAACAATGGGATAGTTTGATATCATTATCCCCGAGGGTGCAACTATAACGGCCACATCAGATTAAGCTAAATCGCTTAATGGTGATGGCTCCATACAGGTGTGTTCAGGAGTGCCTTATGAACTATATCAAAATTCTAGCTAAGCCTTTTCGTCAAGTCAAACAATTGTATAATGGCTCATTGACTCATTCTCCTATTAAACTAGCTAATCCAGGACCAGCTAATCCAGGACAATTGAGTCATTTGAAGATATTAAAGTCTTTCGCTAAACCGGTAATTAGCTCTGAGAAAACCTGCATCGTCTCGGTGGTGATTGGGAGTTATAACCGTAGACCTTTACTGGAAAAAGCGATTCAAAGTGTTCGAGATAATCAGATTCGGGTTCCCTATGAAATCATTGTGATTGACGGGGGGTCAACGGATGGCTCTTTAGAATGGCTCATTCAGCAGAAAGATATTATTACTATCATCCAACATAACCGAGGGGAATTCCAAGGAAAGCCACTCAAGCGTCGCAGTTGGGGGTATTTTATGAATCTTGGCTTTAAATCAGCTAAAGGTAAATATATTTTGATGATCAGTGATGATTGTCTGCTATTACCGAATGCGGTTAATTTAGGGTTGGACAAGTTTGAAGAGGTGGAAAAAGCTGGCGGAAAAATAGGGGGAGTAGCTTTCTATTTTCGGAATTGGCCAGAGGATGAAGAGTACTATGTACAACATACCCTTGGTGGCAAACTGTTTGTTAATCATGGTATGTACTTAAAAGAAGCCCTAGCAGCAGTTGACTGGGCGGATGAAGAGCGATATATCTTTTATAAAGCTGATGGTGATCTCTGTTTAAAGATGTGGCAGCTTAATTATGAAATTGTAGATTGTCCAGGGGCTTATGTTGAACATTATTATGATCGAAATGAAGCGGTTCGCCAGACTAACAATGCTGTTTTAGACCATGACCGAGAGGCTTACTTGAAGCGATGGGAAGGAATTTATTATCATCGATATAAGCGGGATCTCCGGAGACGAGTAAATAGGTTATATGAGGACAAAAATAGAACAGCAGACCAGTTTATGGACTTAGTTTATTAAGTTTTATAGGAGTAACTAAATGGCTTCGGTGAAACAGGAAATTGGTCGGTTGGTAAATCGTCTGTTAGCATCCATGAATTTAAAGTTGTTAAGGCTTTCAGACTACAAACAAATTGTTGAAGCGAGTCCCGATCCAGGCAGGGAGCTATGGCGATGGCTTCGTGAAAATTATTCGATTAAGACGGTAATTGATATTGGAGCAAATAATGGGGATTTTGCGGAATTTTTAGCCATTTACTTCAATGCTAAACAGACCTATGTATTTGAACCATTGCCATCTTATATATCAGACTTGGAAGGGAAAGGCGCTAAGATTCCTAATCTAAAAATTTTTAATGTAGCGTTGTCGGATTATCAAGGAGAAGAGTTATTCTATGAGAATTCTTATGGGCCAGCTTCTTCCATGTTAAGAATCAGTGAACTATGTAAGAAGGAATTTCCACAGACATCAGGAGAAACTGAGGTTAAAGTAAAGGTTTGCCCCCTGGATGACCTATTACAGTCAGAATTAGAGTCTGATCAATTTGAGAGAGATGTTTTTATAAAAATTGATGTCCAAGGGGTTGAAGATAAAGTGATAAAGGGAGGTAAAAAGCTATTTTCAATAGGGCGATGTGTTCTGGTAGAAATGTCATTTGTTCCCCTGTATAAGGAACAACCATTATTTGAAGAGGTACATGAATGTTTGGTAGAGTTGGGTTACCGATTTGCGGGAATTAAAAATCAAATTAATTCTATCAAGTCGGGACAGCCATTATTCTGTCATTGTTTGTATGTCCGTTAGGGTTGTGCAAGCTATCAGCTATCAGGTATCAGCTATCAGGTATCAGCTATCAGGTATCAGGTATCAGGTATCAGCTATCAGGTATTAGCTATCAGCGGTCAGCTATCAGGTATTAGCTATCAGGTATCAGCTATCAGCGGTCAGCTATCAGGTATCAGGTATCAGCTAATAGCTATTAGCTTATGGGCTACATCACGCTTGTGGCCTGTGCTACGGCTGACCACTGACCACTGACCGCTGACCGCTGACTGCTGTTCGCGTAGCGTGCGGGTAGCGCATATGCTGATAGCTGAATGCTGATAGCTGAATGCTGATAGCTGAATGCTTACGTTAATTTTTAGGAGTGAAGGTGAGGAGTGAAGCAACCATGAAACTTTCTGTTGTTGTTGGTACCTATAATCGATTGAGTCTTCTGAAGCAATGTATTACTAGTATTCTTGAACAAACATCAACCCCTACGAAAATTTATGTAACTGATGCGGGGTCTGATGATGGCACTATTGAGTATTTAAATGCGATCGCATCCTCAAATCCACAGGTGATTCCGATTTTGGTGGGAGAAAAGCTTGGTCAAGCTAAAGCCTATAATGATGTGTTCAGACTGGTAGATACTCCCTATGTGTGTTGGGTAAGTGATGATAATGTCATTGTGAATCAGGGTCTGGATACGGCGGTAAAAATACTTGAGGAAAAGCCGAAGATCGGGATGGTAGCTCTGAAAGTAAGGGATAAACAAGGTCCCTTCGTGAGTGCTCCCTACATTGGTGGTGTCTCAGTAATTGGTGTATTAAATGTTAACCAAGGTGTGCTGAGAACTTCCGTATTAAAACAGGTGGGTGGATTCTGTGAAGTATTTCGAGATTATGGGATTGATCCGGATTTGACCACGAAAGTTTTATATTCAGGGAATGATATCGTTTATACTAAAAAAATTGCTATTCATCATTACCGGAATTGGAGTTCGGATCCTAATTCTCCAGAATATGCCCAAATGATGGAGAGGCAAAAGCACTATAAAGCCCTTTATGCGGAACGGTACTCAAAGTATGCTAAAGCAGGTTGGTTATGGCAACTGAAAAAGTATCTTTGGGCATTGTTTCGTAAAGGGATCGGGTTTGATCAACACTACAATTCAGACCAACCGATCTTCTGGAATCTCATCCCTCGGGATTGGCACAACATCATGACCAGTCGGTATATTAGTATCACCGATCCGATGACTACCCAACGTAAAAGTTATCACTTAATTCAACATTGTCCAGGATATTTACGACCGAGATCATTTGAAGTCGAGCCGTTATCGTAAAAGCTATCAGCGTGTCGCGTATCAGCGTGTCGCGTATCAGCTATCAGCTATCAGCTATCAGCTATAAGTTATTAGCTATATAGCAATTATATATCCCATAAGGTACAACTTGATCCCCCTAAATCCCCCTTAATAAGGGGGACTTTGAGGTTGACAAGCGTACCTCATAACTGGGAGAAACGCTATAAGTTATTAGCTATCAGCTATAAGTTATTAGCTATCAGCTATAAGTTATTAGC
>NZ_JAAHHE010000089.1:0-2764 GCF_010692525.1 Moorena sp. SIO3B2 | reverse complement strand
GCTGAATGCTGACAAAAAGACAAATAAGTATTGAAATCTCAGCTAATTAATGGTAAACCATTGGTCAGTGGTGAAAAACCGATAGGAATTTATTGGTTGTAGGAGTGTAAAATGTCTCGAAGACTGACTATTAATGGCTTTGAAATTCATGACGATAGCGATTGCTTTGTGATTGCTGAAATTGGGAATAACCATCAAGGCAGCTTGGAAAAGTGTAAAGAAATGTTCCGGATTGCTAAGGAATGCGGAGCGAATGCTGTAAAACTACAAAAACGAGACAATCGTGCCCTTTACACGAAAGCTGCTTTTGACAGACCTTATGACCATGAAAATAGTTTTGGTTTGACCTACGGTGAGCATCGGGAGTTTCTAGAATTTGGTGCTTACGAATATCAGGAATTGAAAAAGTATGCTGAAGAAGTAGGGATTACGTTTTTCTCTACTGCTTTTGATATTCCGAGTGCGGACTTTTTGGGTGAGTTGGATATGCCAGCTTATAAGATCGCTTCTGGAGACCTTAAGAGCTTGCCCCTAATTAAACATGTTGCCCAATTCCAAAAGCCGATGATCGTTAGCACCGGTGCAGCTACTTTAGAGGATGTGCAACGGGTTTATGATGCGATCATGCCGATTAACCCCCAGCTGTGTATCCTCCAATGTACGGCAAGCTATCCAGCGGACTTTGAAGAACTTGACCTGAAGGTGATCGAGACCTATCGGGAACTGTTCAGTGATATTGTGATTGGTCTATCTAGCCATGACAACGGTATCGCCATGGCAGTGGCGGCTTATGTTCTTGGGGCTCGTGTGATTGAGAAACACTTTACCCTGAACCGGGCGATGAAAGGAACAGACCATGCTTTCTCGTTAGAACCGACAGGGTTGCGCAAGATGGTAAGAGACCTCAGACGCACTCGCCAAGCTTTTGGGGATGGGGTGAAGAAAGTACACCTAAATGAACGTCCTGCTTACTTGAAGATGGGTAAAAAACTGGTTGCTGGGGATAATTTACCTGTAGGACATGTTTTAAGGGCAGAGGATATCGCGATGAAATCCCCAGGGGATGGTTTACCCCCTTATGAATTGGACCATGTGATTGGTAAAGTCTTAACCAAACCCCTAAGGGTGGATGAGTCGATTATGTTGGCTGGGTTGGTGGAAAATGTTGAAAAGGTTGCTTTGTAGGGTGTTGTTGGCTTCGTGAACTATTTTGACCTCTCTGGCAAAATCGCTATTGTTACTGGAGTCTTAGGTAAACTTGGACCGGTGTGGAGTCGGGCATTACTGGATGCTGGCGCAACGGTTGTGGGGATAGACCTACCATTGGCTCAGGTGCCAAGGTCTTTTGAGCTACTTCAACGGCATTATCCCAAGACTCGTTTGTTTTTGGAGCGGGGTGATATATGCGATCGCACTGCCATCATCGCAATCCGCGATCGCATCCTGACCGACATTGGCATTCCTGCTGTGATTGTCAACAATGCTGGGATTGACCAACCTCCTGGTCCAGTGAAAACCTACAGCTTGGAAGAGATACCCCTAGAGATTTGCCGCAATGTGTTTGAGGTGAATGTCTTGGGAGCATTCCAGGTGACTCAAGTCTTCGGTAGCCCGATGGTGGAAGCTAGACGAGGTTCAATCATTAATATCGGTTCCTTGTATGGGAGCGTATCTCCCGATGCCCGGTTTTATGAGCATCTGGAGTGCGACCCTCCTTTTTTAAAACCCCCTGCCTATGGGGCATCCAAGGCAGCACTGGTGAATTTAACCCGGTACTTTGCTACCCACTGGGGACCCTTTGGCATCCGGGTTAATGCCCTTTCTCCGGGAGGAGTATTGGGTGGACAAGATGAGGAATTCAAAGGTCAATTTTGCGATCGCGTTCCTCTAGGACGGATGGCAGAGTTTGATGATTTACTTGGCCCATTAGTGTTTCTGGCATCCGATGCCTCTGCCTATGTCACAGGTATCGAACTCAGAGTTGATGGTGGTTTTACAGTTTGGTAGATTAGACTCCTACTCCCTATTCCCTATTCCCTATTCCCTATCTTGATTGCTATTGTTTGAACTTCTATTGGTATCATGACTCACCATGAGACACTTCCAAGGGGGAAAAAATAATGGCACAAGACTATTTACCGAGCCAAGTCTTGAACTGGATTGATGGTCAACAAGTAGCAGCAGTGGCAGGAGAATGGTTTGAGAAGCTAGACCCCACTAATGGTCAAGTGCTATGTCAGGTGGCTCGCTCAAGAGCAGCAGATATTGAGCAAGCGGTAAGGTCAGCTAAACAGGCTCAACCGGCTTGGGCTGATACTCCCCCGGTACAACGGGGAGCTATCTTACACGAGATTGTCCTGGGTATGAAAGCCCGTCAGGAGGAGATTGCCAAGATAGTAGCAGCAGAAACCGGTAAGTCCTATAGTTCAGCTTATGGAGAAACTGGCGGTGCGATCGCATTAGGATTATTCTACGCTAGTGAAGGACAACGGTTGTATGGTCGCACCACTACCAGCGGTGTGGTTAATAAATATGCCATGACTGTGCGTCAACCTCTGGGAGTTGCTGGATTAATTATTGCGGCCAATACTCCCATTGCTAATGTAGCCTGGAAAGTCTTTCCAGCCCTGGTTTGTGGCAATAGCGCTGTATTAAAAGTAGCAGAAGACACTCCCGCCACGGCTTGGATAGTTGGACAAATTGCTCAAGAGGCTGGGTTACCCCCTGGTGTCCTCAATATTATTCAGGGATATGGTGAAGAAGC
>NZ_JAAHHE010000889.1:0-1357 GCF_010692525.1 Moorena sp. SIO3B2 | reverse complement strand
CTCGGATTTCACGAGGGTTGGTATTTCACCAACATGGTTATCAAGTTGTCAAGGTTCTGTTACCTTGCGGCTAATCCCCCATACCTTTTATTAGGTAAGGTTTCTAGCCAACGAGTCGCACGTATTTTTTTATACCAAGGACGTTGCTTCTTTAGCACAGGAAGAGCTGAGCTTTGAATCTCGTAAGCATTACGCCTAGGATTTTTCTGGCTCTTTTTCCATGGATAGCCAACAGAGCTCGATTTGCTTACCGAACAAGTAAGCGGGCACGCTTCTCCATCACTCCTGAGATCGCAGAAATTCCCCAGTTTTGGAGATCTGGCTTGCTCATAGGAATCATTCCTGTCTCTCAACAAATAATTATATTGAGCTAACAACATGTCTAGCCATTCAACCATGGTGGCTTTTTGCTGAGGACTAGGCTTGAGTTTGTAGACATAACCCAGTTGCATAGAATCGACCTATTTGCTGTGCTATTTTAATTATATATTCCCGAAATTAATATGACAATAAAATGGTAAAACAAAAATCTAGAATAGTAGGACGTCCCTGTCTTTATGAGGAACCAAAAACAACACACACCATCAAGGCAACAAATACAGCTTGGAACGGATTAAAGCAGTTAGCAGCTAAAGCAGACTTGAGTTTGTATGAGTATCTAGAATTACTGGGGAGAACCGGTGTATTACCTGGTTGATAAATTGTAGCTTACGCCATTTGAGAAGGAAAATTCATCCCGGAGACAAAACCTTAGGATAGTGGAGCCTTAATCAAAAAGTTTTAACCAAAGGTGCGCTTTCCGTTCGCCGTAGGCGACGCTTTCGGCAAAGCCGACGCTGCGCTTTCCGTAGGCGAATTTAATTCGCCTACGGAAAACGCACCATTACGGTCTTGGGGCTTTCCCCCATGAGCAACTGCATCAAGACAATGATCTTGCTCAGGATCGAAGAATTTATAGACTTTGATATCTTCATTGGCTAGCTTAACCAGACTATGCTTTTCCAATATTTCCTGAATCAGACGACGATACTGAATTAACTTATCCACTGCAAAATTACCTCCTGATTTGGATCATATAGCAATAGGTGTATTTGAGATTCTTGAATCGTTTGTTGTGCGAAAGCTTGAGATGAATGCTGCGTAAGTATTCAGCCGTCAGCCGTCAGCCGTCAGCAGTGAACTTATTTTATTCAAAAGCACCTCGAGTAGCACCATCTGTAGCGCATAAAATGTTGGCCTAGCCTGACCTACGGCCAATAGCTGATAGCTGATAGCTGATAGCTGATAGCTGATAGCTGATAGCTGAATGCTTACAATGCTGCTGGCTAACGTTTTCCTACAAAGCCAGCTTAAAAAT
>NZ_JAAHHE010000888.1:0-1360 GCF_010692525.1 Moorena sp. SIO3B2 | reverse complement strand
GCAATAGCGCTGTATTAAAAGTAGCAGAAGACACTCCCGCCACGGCTTGGATAGTTGGACAAATTGCTCAAGAGGCTGGGTTACCCCCTGGTGTCCTCAATATTATTCAGGGATATGGTGAAGAAGCTGGCGCTCCCTTGGTTGCTCATAATGATGTCGCTGTGGTTAGCTTTACCGGGTCCACAGAAGTAGGACGAATTGTGCAACGGGTAGCTGGGGAGCGCTTTGGCAGGGTATCCCTGGAATTGGGGGGTAAGAATCCCTTGGTCGTGTGTGATGATGCGGATTTGAACAATGCTATCAAGTGGACCTTACTCTCAGTGTTCAGTAATGCTGGTCAACGTTGTGCTTCTGCTAGTCGGATTATTGTCTTTGATAGCATTTATGAGCAATTCCGTGACCAATTAGTAGAGAAAACTAAGGAATTAAAATTAGGTCCCACTGACCAGGATGACCTTGGTCCAGTGATTAATGAGCAACAGTTGATCAATATGATAGCAGCGGTGAAACAGGCACAGCAAGCAGGAGCAACGGTGCTGGTGGGAGGCGATCGCTTAACAGACCCTGACCATGCTACTGGTTTCTATATGGCACCGACCCTGCTAGAGAATGTAGACCCCCACGCGGAAATTTCTCAATGTGAATTATTTGGTCCGATTGCTAGTCTCTACCGGGTCAAAGACTTTAAGGAAGCTCTTGCTCTTGCCAACGATTCCCCCTATGGCTTAACTGCTGCGATCCACACTCGCAACATCCACCGTGCAGTACGGTTTTGTGAGAAAGTCCAAACTGGAGTAGCTGTAGTGAATGCCGGTACTTATGGCAGTGAACCTCATATGCCTTTTGGTGGACTCAAGCAATCTGGTAATGGTACCCGTGAACCAGGCACAGAAGCGTTGGATGTCTATTCTGAGTTGAAGGATATCTATATTAATATCGATCCTGAGCAATTTTGATCATTAGGGAGTAGGGAGTAGGGAGTAGTTGATGTAGGGTGGGCAGTAAGTATCATAGCGATGGAAACCTTGGAAATTGGTTTTATGCACTGCCCACCCTACGATTCATTTTATTTACTGTTGGTGGGCAGTGCTTATCAAAGCTACTACCAGCTTTGGGATTGGTCTTAGGCACTGCCCACCCTACGATTAATTTTATTTACTGCCGGTGGGCTGCGATTCTACTGCCCACCCTACTACTTTATAATTTTCTATTGCTTTAAGGAAAATAACGATCAAATTCTCGTCTATGGAGAACACGGGAGAATATGATAGTATCGCCTTTTATAAAAAAACCAATTCTATAATCCCCTAAACGAATTCGATATGCATTTTCTTCTCCTTTTAATTTTTTGATGTTTTTG
>NZ_JAAHHE010000887.1:0-1361 GCF_010692525.1 Moorena sp. SIO3B2 | reverse complement strand
TGTTCGAGTCACTAAGTAGAGCGACCAATCATAAGTCAGGATGGTTGACGAATCCGCTAGTGATTTTGTTGCCATTGTCGGTACGGGGGGCAGTAGAGCAACTGGTGTAGTAGGTTCGACTTGAAACGCTGATGTTAGTTAGCTAGTTAGCAGAAATGCGATCGCAAAAACTCACTCACTATCCTTACCTTAGCCTTGATGGTCTAGTCAGATCAATTTTTAGTGGTCTTGTAGGTATCATAACTATCCAGCCCACTAACAAAGGGCATCGCTCCATATCGACCTTTTAGGTAGCCTTTCTGTAGGGATTCATCCTCACGAATTTTAAAATCTAGTAACGAATAGAGCTTAGTGCTATTGTTACTATCTTTCTGCATCAACCATACCTGGTCTTGATTAAATATCTCTCGATCTAGGAAAGTCGTATCGTGGGTAGTAACAATCAATTGAGCATTATTTTGATTAGCTGCTTTGTCATTAAATTCCTTGATTAAATAGGTTGATATATCTGAATTCAAGCTGCGGTCTAGTTCATCAATAATTAAAATTTCTCCATTATCTAAAGCATCTATCCAATATCCTCCAATTTCAAATAATCGTTGGATCCCATTTGATATGTCGATATGATCTCCCTTGATTAATTTTAAAAAATTGTCACTATAATTAGTATATCTATCAAATTTTAAAGCAGTAAAATTAGATAGATTTTGGAACCTTGCTGGAATTAATTTTAACTTAGAGCTAAACCAGATAAATATCTTTCCTAACTGAGGATGGTTATTTTGGGCCGCATGAGATAGAAATAAAGAATTGGGGCGAACAAAACCCTTAATACGTTCCTTCTCGCCTTTCAGCCCTCGCCCAAAATACCAATCATACTCCTGTTCTTCTGAACGATAGTTACGCTCAAACCACGTTTGAGGACGTCCTTTGGGATACGCGATTAGCCACTCTTCGTACACCCGCTCTTGGTCTAAGGAAAATCCATATTGGTAGCGAATATTATCGTGAATAAAAATAATTTCAAAACAGCTCGGCTTCTGCTGGTAGTCAGCATTTAACCGAAATGGTTCGATATTCCATCTACTGCCAAGCTGCATGCCAGTAGCGGACTGGAGCACAATCTGACCCATGGTGTGGATTGCACGCACCAGATTACTCTTCCCGGAAGCATTAGGACCTTGACATCTCCCCCGGTTAAAACACGGAGGATTCTATGAGGATGTTACGCAGTAGCGGTTTTCCCGTACTGCTATCGGCTTTCGCCGACGCTTCGCGAACACTTCTCATTCGATATGATTTTTTAAGAGAATTAAAAACGTCATACCGATGCGGGAGTGTCAAAGCTCCCCTACCCACCT
>NZ_JAAHHE010000886.1:0-1364 GCF_010692525.1 Moorena sp. SIO3B2 | reverse complement strand
TCTCTGAGGTGTTTGTCTAGGGTTTTTCTGCAAGGCTTTGGTAAAGCAAAGCTTGCCGGAGCATAAAATCATGATTTGATTAGCATAGTGCGTCTGAGTTAACTCAGGCGCATTTTTGATCAGGGTTTTTCTGCCCAGGGCTTTTGTTAAGAAAGATTACAAAAAATTGCCCTTTTGTAGAAAAAGGGCAGATTTAGTTTGATTAACCATTAGAGGCTGAAAAACACAGCAGTTTTTAGATACAGCCTCAGACACCACCTCAGATGTAACTTCAGATACAACCGAGGTGTGGGTTACATAGCAACTGACGATTCCTTATTAAGGAGGAAACATCAATGAATTCTATCAATAATATCACGGGAACATCAGGTGATGATAACCTGTTTGGCACTGTCGAAAACGATTATATTAACGGTTTCGGTGGCAATGACACGATCTCTGGTAGTGAGGGAATTGATACCCTTATCGGTGGCAGTGGTAATGACCTGATCTACGGTGGTTCACAGCTGGATTTGATTAGCGGTGGTAGCGGTAACGATACCATCTTCGGCAGTGAGGGTGATAATGTAATCTATGGTGGTTCTGGTAATGACATCATCTATTCTGGCTCTGGCGATGATTACATTCGCAGTGGCAGTGGTTACGACACCCTGTGGCTAGGGGGTGGTGAGGATCGAATTGTTCTCGACACCGGCAATGGATATGATACCGTCAACAACTTCCAGCTTGGTCTAACTACCTTTGATGTTGCCAATCCTAATCAGGTGAGCATCGTTGATGGTCAGGATGGTGCTGAAATCTCGAGCGGCGGAGACCTCCTGGCTGTGGTGAGTTGGACTCAAGCTAGTACTCTCTACGAGAATTTCAATGAGGTGTTTGTCTAGGATTTTTCTGCAAGCCTGCAGTAGAGCAAAGCTTGCCAGAGCATAAAATCATTTTTTTGCAGAATTATTGTTAGAGGAGGAGAGGAAGATAACTGAATTCTAACTTCGGTGATCTTTCCCCTCTTTCCCTTATTGCGATTCTCACCAATGAATGATTTCATCTCCGGATAATTAGTGATAAAAAACCATTTCCGATTAAACCTTACTCCTTTTATTCTGCCTTATCCCTCCCTTTTTGCCCGTGCGCGAATCACAATACCATACCAGATATAGCATTTCCAAATGAATGGAAAAAAAAGATGACAGTTCTTTCCATTCCCAAAAATTAATATATATTTTATTATCTCTTGCTCTTGCCTCTTGCCTTTTGCATTTCTCAAGGTAGACTATGTTCACAACTGAACTAAAAATGCTATATCAACGCCACAACCGCTTAATTTCTTGCCAAATTTGTGATTGTCCTAACTGAGTATTCGGATG
>NZ_JAAHHE010000885.1:0-1365 GCF_010692525.1 Moorena sp. SIO3B2 | reverse complement strand
TTGCATCAAGACAGGAAAAAAATTCTGTGTACCTCTCAGATAGGGCTCTTTAATGAATTGTGATAATTTTGTTCCCTAATCCCTACTCCCTACTCCCTACTCCCTATTCCCTTTCCTAGATAATACCAACATAGTTTCTGGCAAAATCCCTAGCAAATGTCACCGATGTAGACAATTGCTTCAATTTCGATTCACTCAACTTATTGAAGAAACGGACATTGTCTACATCCTTCTCTTCAGACTTATGCAGCATATGCAACATCGAACAAGAGAATTCTTGAGCACGCCAAATATAGGGCAAACGAATTTCCGAGTAGCGTTTCAGGTAAGAAATATCCCGTTTTTCCTGGTAGTAACTGACCAATACTTCTCCGAGAATACCCGCATCCTGTACCGCCAGATTTAAACCTTTCCCACCGCAAGGTGTAATAATGTGACCCGCATCACCAGCTATCAACAACCGTTGGTACTGTAACGGTTCCATAACATAACTGCGCATAGATAAAATCCGCTTGTCAAAGATTTCCCCTTCTTTCAAGGTCCATCCCTTTTTCGCCAGACGCTTTGCCAAGGTACTCCAGATGCGTTGATCAGGCCAATTTTTCAGCTCATCATCAAGTGAAACTTGTAAGTAATAACGAGAAATCTTGCTATTGCGCGGCATGTGAGCTCCAAAGCCATCATGATGCAAGCCATAGATGACATGTTTTGCAGAAGGTGGTGCGTAAGCTAAAATTGCCAGCCAGCCGTAAGGATGCTGTTTTGTGTAGATGTCTACCGCTCCGTCTGGAATTGATTGGCGCGAGATTCCATGATAGCCATCACACCCTGCTACAAAATCAGCATGAATCGTGATGGTGGTGTCACCATCTTTATCGTAACACTCAACAATGACGCCGTCATCGGTTTGAGTAATTTTTTTACCCTCATGGCGTAACAGTAACTTACCACCTGCATCCAGATATCTTTGGATCAGATCGTCATTGAGATCGCTTTGGGGATAAATGTAATGGACATCTCCATCAGCTAACTTTCCGTAATCAAAAACAACGCTGTAATCAGGGTAACGAAATTCACAGGTATCATGGGTATAGCCATTTTGGAAAATTGTATCCGCGAGACCATGTTTTTTGAGTAGGTCAACTGTTGTGCTTTCCAGCACACCTGCCCGCGCCTTCGTATATATTTCTTCGCGGTTGTATCTATCCGCAATGATACAATCAATCCCATTTTGTAGAAGGATATTACCAACTACAATGCCAGCTGGACCTGAACCTAAAATACAAACTGATGTTTTCAATGCTGTACTATTAGTCATGGTTTAAACTACCTCTTTAGTTAGTGTTTAATAAAAGGAGATCACAT
>NZ_JAAHHE010000884.1:0-1366 GCF_010692525.1 Moorena sp. SIO3B2 | reverse complement strand
CTTGACACTCCCCACGGTTAGAAACCGGGGGATTCTTCGTTCAGCGACCCAAGTTGCTGAGACAGGATTTCTCCAGTCCCAGTAGTGCTCAGGTCTCCCGAAGCGTTGGGATCTTTATCGATCCAAGTTCCGATGTGCCCCATCGTACTTAAAGCAGAATTCAGAATATTGATGGCGGCATTTTGGTCGCGATCTAGAACACATCCACATCGACAAACATGGGTTCGAGTTGATAGTGATTTCTTGACCGTTGTTCCACAACTTGAACAATTTTGGCTTGTGTAGGCAGGGTTAACGACAACTGTTACTCTGCCCAACTTTTTGCCAAAATACTCTAACCACTTCCTGAATTGATACCAACCTGCATCATTAATAGACTTGGCGAGACAATGGTTTTTCACCAGGTTCTTAATCCTCAAATCTTCGTAGGCGACCATGTCGTTAGACAGGACTACGCAACGCGCTACTCTCTTAGCATGTTCTTCACGTTGCCTACTTATTTTGAGGTGTACACGTCCTAGCTTATTAATGGCGCGCTTACGGTTAGCACTGCCTTTTTTCTTTCGAGAAACGCGACGTTGATAGAACTTCATCCGTTTCTCGCTTTTTCTGTAGAATCGTGGGTTGGGTTCAGTATTGCCATCTGAATCTGTGTAGAACTCTTTGAGTCCGACATCGAAACCAACGTTGTGCTTTGTCGGTTCAACATCAACTTTGACATCTACTTGAATACAGAATTGGCAATAATAACCATCAGCTCGTCTAACCAGTCTCACTCGCTTAATCTGTTTAACTAGATAGAATGCCAAATCCCACGTCCCAATCAATTTAAGTTTACCAATCCCTTTTTTGTCGGTAAATTCAATGTGCTTGGGGTCTAGTAACTTCCACCCGGACGTTTTGTATTCAACAGAGCGGCTACGTTTTTTGAACCGAGGATATCCTTTTTTCCCGGGGAGATTTTTCTTACAGTTCTCAAAGAACTTAACAATGGCTGACCAGCATCGTTCTACAGATGTCTGACAAGCGTGGGAGTTCAAATCTTTGACAAAGGGATACATAGCGCGAAGTTCGGTGTTATACCGATATAGCTCTTTCCTCCCTAAACCTCGATTATCTATCCAGTAACGCAAGCATGAATTCCTAACGAATTGACCAGCCCGGATTGCCTCATCAATCGCTCGGTATTGATTGAGTTTTCCTTTAACTTTGAACTCGTAGACTATCATGCCTGTGACACTTGCTTATTTAGCCTATTACCTACAGTACCACAAGAATTGTTGTTTATGTGAGGGGGTGAGCTTACCCCATGGATGAATCGTAGGGGCTTGCGCTCACCCCCTCACACTCCCCGATTTCCGGTCAA
>NZ_JAAHHE010000883.1:0-1376 GCF_010692525.1 Moorena sp. SIO3B2 | reverse complement strand
TTTCTTGGGCATAGTTAGGTCTGAATCCTACACTTCAATTATACTCTAGCGCTAGTAAAATGTCAATGTCCGAATTGTGGTATTAAATACCGATTTATCCCTATTTTTAGGGGTCTAAATGCGAGGCTCTGTCCAAAAGCAACGATTCCACCAATGGTGTAAAGACCGGATTGTGGAACTTGCTATCGAGAAATTTAGCGAGTTAGGGGGGTTTGTCGTCAAGGTTAACGCTAAATACACCAGTGCTTATGGCTTTGATGGGTCTGGCTTAATTTCCCGTAGCAAAAAAAAGTATTCCCTCGCCAGATTCAAGAACGGCAAGTGCTACAACGCCGACTTATCTGCGTCTTACAACATCGGCGCTAGATATTGGTATGCCGTGCTCACTAACGCCAAGTTGACTAGGGTCTGGGAAGGCAGAAGTTCCTCCCACACGCTGAGAACGCCAGTGACGCTCAGTAGTTTATGGAAGCTATCTGAGTCCAACCTAGCATAAGAATCCCCAGCTAGAATTTTTAATTTAGCTGGGGTGCGTTCAAACCTTTATTATATTTAGCGCAGCCGCTTTGATGGCCTATGTTACGGGTCAGAATTCAACCCTCGCCATCGGCTGTGCGATCGCATTTGTAATTGCCCGAGTCTTCTACTCGGTGTTTTACATTCTCGATATTCCCTTGGGGCGATCGCTTATGTTTGCCATCGGCTCTCTTTCCAGTGGTACTCTGTTTGTTCTGAGTCTAAGCAGCGTCAGTGGCTAGACGAGATCAAGTCCACTTGCTTCGGGCCTTGATAGTTTTAGTTATTGGTCATTTGTCTTGAGAGCCACCAGGTTGAGCCACCTCCCCAAGACTATGGGCTTATCCAATACTGATGCTACCGGGCTTGATATCAATAGGTTTAAAAATTTTGTATAGGGTGCAACAAATTCCCATTTTGGTTTTAAGCTGTTAGCTAAACCGCGAGAAGCCCCGCACTTTACCTTCATTGGGTAAGTGTCGTATGGAAAGCGCGGGGCAAGGGTCGGAACGTAGCTTGCCAATGGGATATACTAGGGACAGTAGGGAAAACAAATTAAGAGCTAACCGCCACCTACTAGCTAAAAATAGAACGAGTTGTATTGTTCCGGCGCGGAGGGGCATCCCGTGTCGTTAATAAAGCTTACCGAGTAACCGAATCGTTGGATGGTGTTGGTAAGAAGCCCGCGCTGTACCGTGCTTGTCAGCGTCGGGAGTATGTCACGTAGTGAGCCACCATTGCTCACGGCCTACCGCTGACCGTTATTAATTATGGCTAGTACTTATTCTTTTGATATTGTTAGTGATTTTGATCGACAAGAGTTGGTCAATGCTGTGGATCAAACTATTCGTGAAATCAAA
>NZ_JAAHHE010000882.1:0-1379 GCF_010692525.1 Moorena sp. SIO3B2 | reverse complement strand
GCCCAAGTAGGGTCAGAAATTCTCCTTCATCCACTTCTAAGCTAATGTCGTTAACTGGGATGACGTTACCCTTGTTAGTCTTGTAGATTTTATTAATATTATGTAGTTCTAGTTTAGGCATACTATCTGGAGGTTTGGAGGTTTGGAGGTTATTTGGTTGAAGGTTATTTGGTTGAAGGTTGAAGGTTATTTGGTTGAAGGTTATTTGGTTGAAGGTTATTTGGTTGAAGGTTTTTAGGTGAAAAGTTGAGCGTGGATATCACTGTCTTGATACAGTCGCTGATGATTTTGGAGCTGTGTGCGAACGCGATCGCATTACCTTTCCAAGACCGCACTGCCTCCCCAAGACCGCGCTACATCGCTTTTGCAATTAGGCAAAATTCGCGGGAAAATTCCCCTCTCCCTCCATCTACCCATCAATGTTTACAATTCAGATGCAAATAGAAACGATCTTAGGGGGGTCAAGTTTCAAAACTGTCAATCAATACGATAATCTCCTTCATCCTCGCGGAGTCGGTTTTGCTCAGGGTAGGTTTTTAGATATGCCATGAATCCTGTAATTTGTCGGCTGCACTTCTGGCATAGATCAAATAGTTGTGTAAACTGAGATTGATGAATGTAACCAGCATCAAGAGCAACATAGGCTTGAGAACGTAATTCACCCGCAGAGCCTCTAGCTCGACCTAAAAACTCAATAAAAAGACGTTGTGTCCGACTCTCAAAGCCCTCAGCAATATTTGACATGATAGAAACCGCTGCACGACGCATCTGGTTGCACAAACCAAAATCACGGGAAAACGCTCCCTCCTTTGAAAGTGCGTAAACCAACCTTGTCAACTCCCGTGCTGTCTGCCATCCCTGAATTTCTTCAAATCGTTTTATCGTTCCCATACTCTTCCAAACTCAAAAGATTCAATCTTAAAAAATTCAATCTTAAAACCTTCCCTACAAAGAACGCCAAGGCCGAACAACCTCCAACCTCCAACCTCCAACCTCCAACCCTCCAACCCTCCAACCCTCCAACCCTCCAACCCTCCAACCCTCCAACCCTCCAACCCTCCAACCCTCCAACCTCCACCCCTCCAACCCTCCAAACCTCCAACCTCCAACCTCCAACCTTCAACCCTCCAACCTCCAACCTCCAACCTTCAACCTTCAACCCTCCAAACCTTCAACCCCCAAAGAGTCAACCCTTAACTGCTCCCGATGTTAAACCTTGGACAATTTTACCTTGGAAAAACATTACTAATACCACTAGGGGAAATGTTCCTATAACTGTCATAGCCGCAATGGAACCGTAGGGAATCTCTTTTCCCAGAGAACCACTTAACTGAGCCGCAGCAACGGGCAGGGTTTTCAGAGATTCTTGGCTAATGAAA
>NZ_JAAHHE010000881.1:0-1380 GCF_010692525.1 Moorena sp. SIO3B2 | reverse complement strand
GAAACAGTAGTGAAAATCGGTTCAAAAAATGCCAAAATTTTTCTCATGAACCCTGGTTTATAGTGAAAAATTATAGGTTTAATATTGTAGTCATAATGTTATATGCAAAAATTTACTACTTCAGAACTTATATCATGTTTGGAGGCTTCTTTGTGGTATAATGAAACTAGCCATATAAATGTAGCAAGCTTGCTGGGGAAGGAATAGGCAAGTTTCGCCACGATTATGGCATTTCAAAACCATGATATTGCTTGACTTCACAGGTTTTTTAAACCCTGACCTAAGAGTAATAATACTCCTAAACTTGATATTAAGCAGTGATTATTTTCTACAAAAGCTTACTTTATACAAAAATTGTTTTAGTGAAAAGATAACCTGTATACAAAACCTGATCTAAATCTGCAAGTATAGGATTTCAATGGGTTAATCCTATACTTGCGAACTAGGGCAATGGATGGCATTGTTTCAAGTTAGTAGCATCTGGCCAGCTAAGAGTGCATCTACACCCTTAAACTTGCTGAATCTAAGAGGCTCAGGAATTACCCAGATAGGGAAATTAAACCCTATCCCTAGGGTTGATTTATATGTCAAGCTGAGATGGATAAAGTCGGACTAACTAGAGATTTGCCATCAAAGTAGTCAGGAATCGGTGCTCCCATCAAGGTCAAGATGGTTGGGGCTATATCTACAGGATGAGCCTCTGGCAAACTAGAACCTGGGGTAATTCCTGGTCCGCTTGCCATCAAAAAGCCTCTGGCTCGGTGACCACCAGGACGATTATAGGTAATTGGACCAATGCGTCCCACATCAGGACTATCCACTACATCTGTGGGACACTCGTGCCATACGACTACTAGGTCAGCATCTGGCAGTTTGGGGTTATCATCTGTGGCTACGTTATGGGTGCGCACTACTTGTTTAACTAATGGTTCTCCTGTCCTGCCATCGGTAAGGCGATAAAGGAAGTCTGTTAGGTTATCGCACAGAGCATCATACTCGGAAGGGTCAACAATACCATCTCGTTCCCGTCCTTTGAGGTTGATGCGAATATGTCCATCAGCAAAGGCGGGTAAAGCAAAGGCTTTCATATTTGGCCACAGGGGACTATATAGAGTAGCTGGCATCCAACCCAATTGCACGTTGTGCTTCATGAGGGGATAAGGAGAGAGTAAACCGTGCTGGCCAGATTGTAAAAAGGCTTTATGGGTCCAGGTGTTGAACAACTGCTTGATAGGATTCGGTTCATAAATCTTTCGCCATACTTCCCCTGGCCAAGAGTTGCGGATTGGACGAGTAATTGGTGGTGGGGGAGTGACTCCGATTTTGCTGGGAGTAATGGCATATTTGCCAGGGAAGTTATACCGATAGACCAATTCTGGC
>NZ_JAAHHE010000880.1:0-1381 GCF_010692525.1 Moorena sp. SIO3B2 | reverse complement strand
GGTATTTTTTCGGCTTTTGCTGCCAGTTCGTTTTCCATAATTTACAATTTACTGCTTGATCATGAAATTAAGGACAACCTTGCTGAGATACTGTACCATCGGGCATAGTGGCATTACACAAATTAGCCCCAGTCAAATTAGCCCCAGTCAAATTAGCACCCGTTAAGTTAGCACCGATTAAGTTAGCCTCCGTTAAATTAGCCCCACTTAGATTAGCATTTTGTAAGTCAGCATAACTTAATTTGGTTCTATACAAATAGGTATTACTTAAATCAGAGCTAGCCATGCTCGCACCGGTTAAATCCCCTAAACTTAATGTGGCTCCTTTTAAATTAGCCTCATATAAGATTACCACAGGAGCAAAAACCTTATCTAATTTAGCCTTTTCCAAGGTAGCCGATGTTAAGTCAGCATCAAATAAACGAGCAGCTACTAAATTAGCATTTGTCAGGATGGCTCGTTCTAAATTAGCGAGAGTTAAATCTGCTCCCTGGAGATTAGCATTGGTCAGATCCGAACTTACTTCTTCGGTGGCTCGTCGTTGGTAAGATTGAAGTTTAGGGTTAAGTAGAATACTATTTAGATAAGCCCCTGATAAATTAGCCCCTCTTAAATTAATACTTCTCCAATTACAGTTACTAAAATTCCCAAAGCTCAAATCACGACCACTTAAATCATCGCCTAGATCGCAATTAGAAAAAGTGTTAGATTGGGCTTGAGCTGGCAACCCTAGACAACCGAGACATAAGAGAGAAGAAACTAGAGTTGAAGAAACTAGAGTTATTGTTTTAAGCACCATAGTCATATTGAGTAGTTAGGATTGAATCTTTAGAGCATGAATTAAGACAGAGTCAAATCTAGAGCCATCCCTGTCAGAGTTGTGAGAGTAGTCAGTTGGAGCAACGGATGGTTAACGGATGTAACCAATGGAAGTATGGAAAAATCTAGAAGTCTCGCAAGATGGCGAAGAGGTTATCCAGAGTAACACGGATTTCTATGAGGTTTGACTTCGGATTGCTATAATAGTATACAGTAATTTCGATGTGAAAGTAGGATTGATCGGAACGTCGCACCAGGGAATAGGACACCAGTAGAGTTTTTTCGCTAAACTGTACACTCGTCAACAGTAATTGACCATGAATCCAACTCCCCAACTAATCCAAAACATTTTAAAATGGATAGTAGCCTCTGTCCTAATCCTGAGTCTCTTCGGATGTGCCGCCCTTCTAGACCAGTTAGGAATCGGGAATTACGCTGTCAAACGGGTATCTGACGGGGATACCATTCTCGTCGCTGACAGGTTTGGCAAGGATGTCAAAGTTCGGTTTGCCTGTATCGACGCTCCAGAAATTGCCCATTCCAAAAAAGAGAAGCAAAGCCG
>NZ_JAAHHE010000088.1:16262-24040 GCF_010692525.1 Moorena sp. SIO3B2 | reverse complement strand
AATCTGCCCCATCTCTCCATCAATCTTCTTGATGATGGGTATTCAACCGGACTTGATCTAAGGCAGCCCCCCTGGTGCTTTTGAAGGACTTGCTTTTTTTGTGATCAACAAAAAACGACTAACAATGGACGAAATCTCAGAAACCCCTACCTCAGCTAATCCCTCATCCCAAGACTATCGCCAATTCTTGATAGAGGTATTGCTAGCGATCGCTCACAGCAATGGCAACCCCAAAGTCGTCTACCCACTCCTGCAAGCCAACCTAGACAAACTCGATCATAACTTTATCCATACCCTTCAAGCCTGGGCTAGTGCTAAATTCTCAGAAGCGGAACCAGAAACAGCAGAACGCATTGCTAGAAATATTGGCAACTTCAGCAACCTGATCAAGAATTTTCCACTGGGCAATAAAGCCAATAACATAGAAATCGCTATGGCTGGTTACGAACAGCTGCTAACAGTTTTTACCCGTGAGAGTAACCGGGAAATTTGGGCAGCTATTCAAACCAACCTGGGCAATGCCTACTGTCAAAGAATCGGCCACAACAGGGCTGAGAATCTAGAAAAAGCCATTGAAGCATACCAACTAGCCTTGTCAGTTTACACCAAACAAGACTTACCCATCGAGTGGGCAATGACTCAAAACAACTTGGGCATTGCCTACCGTGAAAGAATCTGTGGTGACAAGATTGAGAATCTAGAACTTGCGATTGAAGCATACGAACTAGCTTTGTCAGTTCACACCAAATCAGACTTCCCTATCCAGTGGACAAGAAATCAAAACAACCTGGGTGCTGCCTAAAGTAACAGAATGCGCCACGACAGGGCTCAGAATATAGAACTTGCTATTGAAGCATACCAACGAGCCTTGTCAGTTTACCATAAATCAGACTTAGCCATTGAGTGGGCAATGACTCAAAATCACCTGGGCACAGCCTACTTTGAAAAAATCCCCCAGGACAAGGCTGAGAATATCGAACTTGCTATTGCTGCATACCAACTAACTTTGGAAGTTTATACCAAAAAAGACTTGCCCTATGATTGGGCAATGACTCAATATAACCTAGGTAATGCCTACCGTAAGAGAATACTAGGAGATACTACAGAAAATCAGGAAAATGCGATCGCATCCTATAAAAATGCTTCAGAAATATACTTCCATGACGACTTTCCCGAAGATTGGTAAAACGTTCAACCTTATATTGCTAGACTACTGATTCAGGCAGGAAACTGATATATATTTCGACAATCCAATAGTTTTCCAGCACCCTCTGCTCTCCTCCCATTACTGCCATCGGTTCTGGCTTTAAATTGCGACAATGCAATAGTTTTTAACCACTCATACCCTTTATAAATCCCATAATTCCCATTACCCTCATCGGTTCTGGCTTTAAATTGCGACAATGCAATAGTTTTCCAACACCCTCTGCTCCCAGAAAACCCACACAATCCACCCTCTCCCCAAAACATCTAAGCTAATGCGCATTTAAATTGGTTTTTCCCCGTTCCCAGATCCGCTGATCCGAAGTTCCCTTTGAGCAATTTAGGTATCCCAATCTAAATGCTTAACAGCTTAATTACTCAAAAAAGCCTCTTGTTCCAAATTATCAAGTAAATCCTCAGCAATTTGATACCAAGCTTGCCGGAATTGAACATCATCTTGTTTATCGGAAAGAGTCTTTCCCTTTAATTGGGGATATGTACTATAAAAAAATTGATCAACTTTCTGATAAAAAGTCCCTGGTTCAATCTTCAAATCTAGGCAACGCTGATAGATTTGCTTTTGCCGTTGCTGCTCGGTGTTACTCACAGATGATTTAGAGGGCAATGATGGTATAGAGGGCAATTGCCAGGATATCTTCGGGAATTTTGGTGTAGGAAACCCTCCTCTAGCTACTGCTACCGTTCCAAACACTACTAATAAAGAAATGGACATAGAAATACCAAAAAACCTTAGTTCACGGTTAGTGGATTGCTGTTTGCGATTGAGCACAGCAGTGAACGTTGTTTTAATAGTTTGACCAGGAGCAGCCACTAAGGTAGCGATCTGGGTAAATAGTGTATTTGGTTGTTTATTTGGTTGTTTATTTGGTTGTTTATTTGGTAGCTTAGTTGGTTGTTGATTTGGTAGATTATTTGGTAGCTTAGTTGGCTGCTGGCTACTTACCGGCTGGGGAATTACGGTTTCTAGGGCTTCACTGACATCTTGGGCTGACTGATACCGTTCTTTAGGAAGATTAGCCAGCATTTTAGCCAAGACCGATTTGAAGCTGGGGCTAATGGTTATCTCTTGCCAAAGCCAGGTGGCGTGATAACTATCATAAAAGTCTAGAGGCTGTTTACCGGTTAGCAATACTAAAGCAGTTACCGCTAAAGCGTAAAGGTCGCTAGTGGCATCAGCTTTGCCATATCGTAACTGTTCATCTGGGGAGTAACCCCGCTTTCCCACTTGAGTGCCAATCACGTATCCGGTTGATTGGACAATGGCAGTGGTTACCATTTCTTTGACACAACCAAAGTCAATTAATACTGGCTTATTGTCAGAATTCCGTTTAATCAGATTATCCGGAGAAATATCCCGATGAATGATCTGCTTAGAGTGGATATAATCTAAAACTGGCAAGATGTCTTGGAGCAGTTTAATCACATCTGCTTCCCTAAACTTTTGACCCTGGACTAAAAGCTGGTGATAGGTTAACCCTTCCACATAGTCTTGTACTAAAAAGAGATAATTTTTACGACCAATACTGGTTCTAAGTAACTCTCGAAAACAAGGAATTTGGTTATGTCTGAGCTGGTATAGCATCCCAGCTTCTCGCTCAAATAATTCTTGAGCTTTTTGTAATTCATAGTTGTTTTGAAGTTGGGGAGCAAATTCTTTGAGTACACAACGCTCTTGATAGCGATTAGCATCTTCAGCGAGATAGGTACGTCCAAAAGTTCCTTGACCTAAATCGCCTAAGATTGTATAGCGGTCTTTGATAATTGCTCCAGGTTTTAAGGTATTAGACATAATAGCCGCCAATTGATGATTTATAGTTTAGGGAAGAGGGAGCAGGGAGCAGGGAATCGGGAATCGGGAATCGGGAATCGGGAATCGGGAATCGGGAATCGGAAGGAGTAGGAAAGAAATACGAGGATTTTTTGCAGAAGGAAGTTTTAATCCAGTAATAAAAATTTACCTTGTCAACCTATCGTTGTTCTCAACAGAGCAGAAAGTAGGATAAAAATGATAAACAATGTATTTAAATAAAATGTATTGAAAAATTCCAACTTAATCGAAAACTACTTATTATCTGTTTCCTATTCCCTGTTCCCTATACTAATGAGTACCATGGGATGGAATTGAATAGACCGCAAATGATACTGTTTGTGTCTATTCTTATCCCCTGTTCCCAGATCCGCTGTTCCCAGATCCGCTGTTCCCAGATCCGCTGTTCCCAGATCCGCTGTTCCCTGTTCCCTATTCCTAATGACCCAGCATCCCTTGTGCCTTCTTAATATTGTCACGAACTGATTCAGCGGATATCTTGAGGGAGGACAGTTCAAGATCTGTCAACTTTAATTCCAAAATTTTTTCGATGCCTCGACACCCCAATCGGGTGGGTACTCCTATAAAAATATCTTGCAAACCATATTCACCCTGAAGGTAGGCAGCTGCGGTGATTTGGCGGGATTGGTTGTGTAATATTGCTTCTACCATCAAACAGGCGGAGGATGCTGGGGCAAAATAAGCACTGCCAGTGCGCATCAGTTCTACAATTTCTGCCCCTCCTCGACGAGTCCGTTCGATCAGGGCTTCTATCCGGTCTGGTGTCATCAGTTCCGTGATGGGAACACCACTAACGGTAGAGTAGCGGGGTAGTGGCACCATTAAGTCCCCATGGCCTCCGAGCACTACTGCATTCACATCCGCAACGGATACACCATTTTCCATGGCAATGAATGTCCGGAATCGGGTAGAATCCAACACCCCTGCCATGCCCATGACGCGATGGGGTGGTAAGTCAGTAGCTTGCCAGGCTAGGTAGGTCATCACATCGAGGGGATTGGTGACCACGATTAACATGGCATCTGGGGATTTTGCGGACGCATTTTTAGCCGCTTCCACCACAATTTTGGAATTGATCTGTAGCAGGTCATCCCGACTCATGCCTGGTTTCCGGGGACTTCCTGCCGTAATCACCACCACATCGGAACCAGCAGTATCAGCATAGTCATTAGTTCCGATAATTTGGCAATCGTGGCCTTCAATGCCCCTGGCCTCTAGTAAATCTAGAGCAATGCCTTGGGGCATACCTGGTACAATATCGAGGAGTACGACATCGGCCAGATTTTTCTCAGCAATCCGTTGGACAAGAGTACTCCCTACTCTACCACCACCGATGACGGATACACGGTTGTCGTGGCAAGCAATTGGGGAGTTGGGATAGGGTACCATGATCGGAATGGGTAGCGTGGAAATGCGTTCGCGTAGCGTGGCCTACGGCCAATCGCTTTTCAGGAACTCCCCCAAAATTGGGGTATTTAGGGGGCTATGGGTGCCAAAGCTCACAAGGGTAGGTTTGTGAACATTGGGGCGAGTATGTACTTTCGTTACTTAGAATTATAAATATGTATCTAATTATACAATATTTTTCGGAATAATTCTTTCCATCTCCCCATTTTTCTACGGTGCGCGTTCCCTAGCGCTTTAAAAAAGCGCGGGGTCGCACCGCTCCCTACTCCCTACTCCCTACTCTTTACTATTCAAGAGGAGATTTCCAACTGGTCAATGCGCAACCAAATGTTGGGGGTAGGTACCCGACCAAATTTGACCAGGGCATAATCCCCCTTGATATCAAGAATTTCCCCATCAGTTTCAAACAGATAAGAGGAAAAGCGGGGGTCACTTGCTTTGGCTTCCAGGCTACCTTCTAACTGGGCTTGGATAGCCCGAACCAATACTCCCTTTTTAATTTTCCCAGCCATAAAATCTCTTTTGTCTTTCCTATTCTATTGTATCGGGGGAATGGGGAATCGGGAATGGGGAATCGGGAATCGGGAGTCGGGAATCGGGAATCGGAAATCGGGAATAGAAATCTCGACACTTCCGACACTTCCGACACTTCCGACACTTCCCAGCCTGATCAACGCTGACAGTTCGGACAAAAGTGAGCGGAGCGACCGACTAATTTGGTTCGCTGGATGGGGGTGCTACAGATACGACAGGGTTCTCCGGTGCGACCATAAACCCAGGCAATCCCCTTATAGTTGCCATTGACTCCCTGGACGTTGATAAAATCACTAAACGTGGTACCACCAGACTCAATCGCTTTTTGCAATACTTGGATAACCGCGATGCTCAGCTTTTCGATCTGCTCTAACCCCAAATCTTTACAAAGGGTTTCTGGTCGAATACCACTCAAGAATAATGCTTCATCGGCATAGATATTACCTATTCCTGCTACCAGGGACTGATCGAGCAAGGCGGTTTTAATCGCACGCTGGCGGTGATGGAGCTTACTGACTAGGTAATCTGTAGAAAATTCCTGGGAAAACGGTTCTGGTCCGAGTTGCTTTAGACCAGTGATAATGGTTTCTGGTAAATGGGATGGCGGAATCCACCACATTCGACCAAAAGTGCGCTGGTCGATAAACCTTAACTCCTGGTTGTTTGGGAAAAATAATCGCACTCGCGTGTGTTTTGGCTGAGGCTGGTCTTGACTTAGCCATAGCAGTTGACCAGTCATCCGGAGGTGAACACCTAACCAACCGGCTTGATCAGTATCTGACTTGGTTAGTTTAGCGAGTAGGTATTTGCCCCGTCGATGCCAATCACTAATGGTGACAGTTTTGAGTTGGGCTAAAAAATCTTTCGGAGAAATAGGGTGGGCGATGGTGCGCGATAGTAACACCTCTCCACCCTGGATTTCCTGGCCTGTAGTCACTTGATTTAGACCCAGGCGAATTGTTTCAACTTCTGGTAGTTCCGGCACGATTGAGTGCTTTAGTTGATCAATGGTGAGTGCTACCGTGTTAACTTAGCACTCTACAGACACCAGGAACTCAAATTCCTGAGTCTGGCTAGGTTAACCAACTACTTCCAGTTCAGTGGGTGCAAAGTTATTGGTGTTCACCCCAGAGGGGCTACCACTATAGCCAGCGTAGTTGACCTTATCAAAGCGGACAATCACTGGGTATTTGATACCACTTTTGTCTACACTAGCCACAGTTCCCACATCGTTATACCAGTAGGATTCTTTTCTTTTAATCCGAACTTTTGCACCACGTTTTAGTTCTGCCATAAAAAAATTTACCTTACGCTCTAGTTCTACAGCGTACTACTCAATTAGGCTTCTCCGTTGACTTGATTGTTTAAGTTTTATTAATTTACCTGTAGGGAGTCGGGAGTCGGGAGTCGGGAGCGGTGCGACCCAAGGGCGATTTACTCGCCCATTGGAAAGCGCACCGAGGGAATCGGGAATCGGGAATCGGGAGTCGGAAGAGTGAGACTACAAACGCTGCCAACTCAGCTTTGATGTTTCCTCATCGAGATGCCAGCGTAATAACTGAGCTGGTTGACCGATGCTTAGGGTTGCTAAACCGATGGCTTGGCGAGGGGAAACCGTTGCGAGGGCAATGCCATTCTCAACGCTACAAATCCCCCACTGGACTAAATTCTCTACTCCTACCAATAAGGGCAAGGTTGTTCCAGATAATGTCCCATCTGGTAGCCGTGCTGTCCCGTTTGTGACCTCTATCTTGCGGGTGTCCCAGGGATAGACGCCATCGGGTAATCCCATTGGTGCTAGGGCATCGCTAACTAGAAAAATCCCTTGTTGATAACCCCCAGCACGGAGCAGCAATTGGATCATGGTGGAACAAACGTGCTGACCATCGGCAATTAGTCCACACTGGACACCGGGAGTAACTAGGGCAGCTCCCAGTAATCCTGGTTTGCGGTGATGGAGTCCTGGCATGGCATTAAAGGCATGGGTTACCATGGATGCCCCATCTTCAAAAGCTCTTTGGGCTTGCTCTGCTGTGGCTTGGGAGTGACCGAGACTAACAATTATGTTGCGCGATCGCAAATACGGAATCACCTCACCAATGCTCTCTAACTCTGGCGCTATTGTAATAATCTTGACCAGATCACCATAGTCTCCCAAAACTTCCTTGACATTTTCAAGATTAAGTGGTAATAGATACTCAAGAGGATGAGCCCCCCGTTTTTGGGGATTGAGAAAAGGCCCTTCTAGATGGACACCCAAGATGCGGGCGCTTGGGGTCTGGTAAGGTTGGGAAGGGATAAATTCAGCAAAGACAGAAAGCGTACGCTGAATCTTCTCGACCGAGGTAGTGACCAGAGTGGGTAAAAACTGATCCACACCCTGATGCCAAAGGAATTGACAAATCTCCTGGAGTAAAGGGATGTGGTGAAAATCGACATCGGTGAAGGCTAAGCCTAGCCCCCCATTAATCTGCAAATCCACACCCCCTAGGGAGACCCAATCCCCAGCAACGTCAAGGATAGCCGGGTTAGGAAGAGTATCTAGCTTAGGAAGAGTTTCTAGCTTCGGTGCGATCGCGTCAATAATTCCATGATCATTAATATGAATATTCTGTAAACCTTGGTAACTAGGGACACGAGCATTGATAATATCTAGAGTCATTAGGGAATGTGGCGAAGTCTAATCATATACCATCAAACATGATTCATGACCAATAACCAACCGTTAATTGGGATTATTATGGGCAGCGATTCCGATTTGCCCACCATGCAAAATGCGATCGCA